>JAZROM010000013.1:0-39790 GCA_045648745.1 Acutalibacteraceae bacterium
ACTTGATTTCGGTGTACCCATTGTTAACAAGCGTGTTTCAGTTACACCTGTTTCACTTATAGGTGCTTCATGCTGTAAAACAGTTTCCGACTATGTAAAAATTGCTCAGACCCTCGACAAAGCAGCCGACACTATCGGGGTTAACTTTATCGGCGGTTTTTCTGCCCTCGTGTCAAAAGGAATGACTCCGTCAGATAAACTGCTTATTGAATCAATCCCCGAAGCGCTCGCGAACACACAGAGAGTTTGCAGTTCAGTTAACGTAGGTTCAACAAAAACAGGCATTGACATGGATGCAGTTAAATTAATCGGTGAAAAAATCTGTGAAACTGCCGAACTCACAAAAGATAACGGTTCAATCGGCTGTGCCAAGTTTGTAGTATTCTGCAATGCTCCCGATGATAACCCCTTTATGGCAGGTGCATTCCACGGCGTAACTGAAGCAGATACAATTATCAATGTCGGTGTAAGCGGACCGGGCGTTGTTAAGCGTGCAATCGCTGAAGTAAAAGGCAGTGATTTCGGTACACTTTGTGAAGCTATAAAAAAGACAGCATTCAAGGTTACAAGAGTCGGTCAGCTGGTTGCCCAGGAGGCATCAAAAAGGCTCAATGTTCCTTTCGGCATCATTGACCTTTCACTTGCGCCAACCCCGGCTATAGGCGACAGCGTAGCTGAAATACTCGAAGCGATGGGTCTTGAAAGAGTCGGTGCACCGGGTACAACTGCTGCACTTGCTCTCCTTAACGATCAGGTTAAGAAGGGCGGAATTATGGCTTCGTCTTACGTCGGTGGACTTTCAGGTGCATTTATCCCCGTTTCTGAAGATCAGGGTATGATTGATGCTGTAAACGTAGGCGCTCTCACGCTCGAAAAGCTTGAAGCAATGACTTGTGTATGCTCAGTCGGTCTTGATATGATAGCAGTACCGGGAAATACAAAGCCATCAACAATTTCGGGTATCATCGCTGACGAAATGGCGATCGGTATGATTAACCAGAAGACAACAGCAGTCAGACTCATCCCCGTTCACGGTAAAGATATCGGTGATACAGTTGAATTCGGCGGTCTTCTCGGATACGCACCGATTATGAAAGTCAATGAATTTGATTGCGGAGAATTCATTTCCCGTGGCGGAAGAATTCCTGCACCGATACACAGCTTTAAAAACTAAAAGATTATGAGAACATTTGAGATTAAAAAGAACGACGCAAATCAGCGTCTGGATAAATTCATAAGAAAGAGTCTGCCTAATCTTCCGCAGACTCTGATGTACAAATACATACGCATCAAACGAATCAAGGTTAACGGCAAGCGCGCTGAAATTTCCACAATGCTCAAAGTCGGAGATATTATTGATATGTATATCAACGATGAGTTCTTCGAAAAGCCCGAGACAAGATATGATTTTACAGGTGCTTCCAAAAACATCGACATCTTATTTGAAGATGAAAACATTGTTCTTCTGAACAAAAAACCCGGACTTCTCTGCCATCCTGATGATAAGGAATATGTCGATACCCTGATAACGAGACTAAAGCGTTATCTTTATGACAAAGGTGAATATTTACCTGATGACGAAAACTCATTCACGCCGTCACTTGTCAATCGAATTGACAGAAACACAGGCGGTATTGTTATCGCAGCCAAAAATGCTGAGAGTCTGAGAATTCTCAACGCGCAGATGAAAAGCAGAAATCTCAAAAAATTCTACCTTTGTGTTGTGCACGGAATTCTTGAGAGAGATAGCGGACTGCTTGAGGGTTACCTTGTAAAAAACGAAAAGAAAAACCTTGTTAAAGTATTAAAACAACCCACAGACGGTGCTAAAGAAATTAAAACCAAGTATCGTGTACTCAGCAAAGATTTCAAAAACGATCTTACACTCGTTGAAGTACAGTTGCTGACAGGAAGAACACATCAGATCAGAGCGCATTTTGCATCAATCGGACATCCCCTGCTCGGTGACGGTAAATACGGCACAAATAAGCTTAATAAGGATTTCGGTTACAAAAAGCAATTCCTTTATTCTTACAAGCTTATCTTTGATATGGATGAGAATGCAGGAATTCTCGAATATCTTAACGGCAGAGGCTTTGAGGTAAAAGATGTCTGGTTCAGTCGTGAATTTAAAAACGGTACACTATAATAAAGAGATGTCTCATAACGAGACATCTCTTTTAACTTATTATACCGAGACTCACTGATAACGCCCTGTTAACACGTTCCATATCGGGCTCATCAAGATTACCCATTTTTTCTTTCAATCTGCGTTTATCAATAGTCCTTACCTGCTCCAGAAGTACAATTGAATCTTTCGAAAGCCCGCATCCCTGTGCATCTACTTTGATATGTGTAGGTAAATTAGTTTTGTATCTCTGGCTAGTTATTGCAGCCGCAATAACCGTAGGACTGAACTTATTGCCGACATCATTCTGAACAATTAAAACCGGACGGACTCCGCCTTGTTCGGAACCGATAACCGGGCTTAAATCAGCATAATATATCTCTCCCCGTTTGATCGTCATTTTGTGTATCACTCCTGATATTTTGATTATCAGTATTATATTTGCCAATCATCGGCCGGAATAATCATAAATTTCGGGGAGTTATAAAAAAGCCGACACTATATTATATTCACACAAAAAAATGAGGTGAAATCAATCACCTCATCATTTGAATTCAAATAAGCAATTATTTGTCTGTATGCTTTTTAACATTTTATCCGCAGAATCAAGACGAACCTCATAATCAATTTCGTTAACAGTTGCTTTTGCACATAACTCCTCACCGACTAAAACAAACTCAGGTTTCATCAGATTAATATTTTCAAGAATCGTGTATAACTGCAGCATCGGAACTGAATTTGCAAAATCTTTATCATATTCCAGTGACATTTCATCCTTGGTAACTGTGAAATTTTCTGAGTTACAGTCAAGTATAATTCCTCTTAATTCATCCGGTTGAGTTATTTCAAGCTTCATTTGTCCGATTTCCGTATAAGAAACATTCGCTTCAAAAAACGAATCATTGCAAGTCAGGATAACAGAACCTGACAACAGTAACGGATAAGAAACCTGCTCATTTCTGACGGAACAAGAAGAAAACAAAAGCATTAAAATAACAGGAACAAATATTCGCTTCATTAATACCTCAGGTTCAATTTTCAAAATTTGAAAGAACCTCTGCAAGCTCATCGATCATCTTTGTCGGAGTAACACCTGACATAGAATATTTTTTCATCACAGTGTCACCGCAAAGTCCGTGAATATATACACCTGCGATTGTTGCTGACTGCAGACTCATTGACTGGCACACAAAGGAGGAAATTATACCCGCTAAAACATCTCCTGATCCGCCTGTAGCCATACCGGCATTACCTGTTCTGTTTATGTAAACATTACCGCCCGGACACGCAACAACCGTGTTTGCACCCTTGAGAACAACGATGCAACCGTACTCTGAAGCAAAATTCTTTGCAACAGCAACTCTGTTTTTCTGAATCTCATCAATGCTGAGACCAGTAAGCCGTGACATTTCACCGGGATGAGGTGTAACAATCAGAGGCGCAGAGGTTTCTTTCAATATATTTATATTTAAAGAAACTGCATTTATTCCATCCGCATCAAGAATAACAGGTTTATCGGTATTCAGCAATATATCGTGTACTAATTTAACTGTATCTTCACATACACCTAGTCCGCAACCGAGAAGAATCGCGGTTGAGTTCTCTGCCATCGAAAGAATTCTTTTAATGTTAAGTGAACTAAGATAGCCATCTGTCGTCGATCTCATTGCATATGTCAACGGTTCAGTGAGCTTTGAAGCAATTGCAGAATATGCCATATCAGGAAAAACTGACGTAACAATACCGACACCGCTGTTAACAGCCGCCTGTGCAGCCATGACAGCCGCCCCCTGCATATTCATCGAACCTGCAACACACAGCAATTTCCCGAAATCGCCCTTATGTGCGTCTGAACTTCTCGGTTTAAAAAATCTTTTAATCTCGTTGAGTTCCGCAGAAACAATAACCTCTGAACCGACTGCATCATAACAAGTTTTATCAATACCAATATCAATCAAATTGATAATACCGCAGAGCTCGCAAGCAGGCTTAAGTATGTGTACAGGTTTATAGCAAGTGATTGCAAGAGTATAATCAGTTTTGAAATAATCAGAATTAACTTCACCGCTATTGCCTTCAAGACCGCTGGGTATATCAACAGAGAATTTTTTAGCCCTCGATTTTGCAATTTCATTAAAAAACTTTGAAATAACCTCGTTCAGTCTGCCGTGAAATCCGATACCGTATACGCAATCAACAACCGCAGTAGCAGAAAGACAGGTTGTGACACAAGTATCATAATTCTGCTGTAAATCAGATACAAGCACAGGTTTATCCTCAAGGTAAGAATACATCATTTTCGATTCATAAGCCTTCGGCTGACCGTCAACAAGGATAATTCTTACACTGTAGCCTCTGTCGCTCAGATTTCTTGCAATAACATAACCGTCACCGCCATTTTTTCCCGAGCCGCACAAGACAGCAACAGACCTGCTGACTCCGCCCATACCGTTTATAACAGAATGAATTTTATCAGCACAGGCATTACCTGCATTTTCCATCATTTCAACATAAGAAAGTCCGTTGACATCAGCATTTTCTTCAATTACACGCATTTGTTCACAAGTATAAACGAGCATAAAAAAACCTCGATTCTTAAGATAATTAATTTTATCATAAAATTAAATTCTGTGCAACTTAATTTAAACCATTGAAAAACCAGGCGGGTTGTGTTATTATTCAAAAAAGTAGTTTTTCGGAGAATGATTATGCAGCAGGAAATTATATTAAAAAAGAATATAATCGGCGGATTCAACCGAAAGCAGGTAACTCAGTGTCTTCTGCAGCTGAAAAGTGAGCATAATGAAAACTTATCATCAGAAAACCTAGCAGATATAAAGAATACCATTGAAAGCCTGACATTAATCCTGAACGAAAAGACCGAGCAGATACGTTCAATGAAGAATCAGATTGAAGCTTTAAATCAGCCTGACTGCGAGGACCGAGTAAGTGTTTCAAAAAGTATTTATGAAGCAGAGAAAAATATCGAAAGAGCGAAATCGAAAGCCGAAGAAATAAAACAAAAGACAAAAACAGAAATTGAAAGCAAAGAAGCTCGGATAGACAGAATGTTTTCAAAAATACATTCTATTAACGAAGAGACAGAAAAAATCAAAACCAGACTTACACAAATACTTGATAAACTTTCTGAGATTCAGATTAATACTGATACGCGAGAATTGAATAATCAACCCAAAAAGATTCAGACTGAAACGATTGATGAAGCTGTAACTCCAACAGAAGAAACACTCCCTGAAACTGAAGTTGAAAATGTTATTGAAGAATCTGAAGAAAACATTGAATTGATATTGGACGACACTCAGGAAAACATCAATTCAATCGACAACTTCTTTACAGAGCTTTATAAAATGACTAACGGCAAACTTTTCGAGCCCAGGCCACTGCCAAAATCTGACAGTGATGACGATTTTGAATACGAATATTGATAAAAGCCACGGATCCCGTGGCTTTTTTATTTATAACATCTTTTTAAGATACTGTCCCGTGTAGGATGCTTCAACCGATGCTACTTCTTCAGGTGTACCCTGAGCAACGATAAGTCCGCCCTTATCTCCTCCGTCAGGACCAAGGTCGACAATATGATCAGCAATTTTGATAACATCCAGGTTATGCTCAATAACAAGAACTGTATTACCCTTGTCAACAAGTCTCTGTAACACTTCGATAAGCCTGTGCACATCTGCTGTATGGAGACCTGTTGTCGGTTCATCAAGAATATAAATCGTTTTGCCTGTAGAAGATTTTGAAAGTTCAGTAGCAAGTTTAACACGTTGAGCTTCACCGCCCGAAAGTGTTGTAGCTGACTGACCGAGCTTGACATATCCCAGACCAACCTCATAAAGAGTGTTGAGCTTTTTTCGTATTTTCGGAATTGCAGAGAAGAAATCAACAGCCTCTTCTACAGTCATTTCAAGAACATCGTAAATGCTCTTTCCCTTGTATTTTACCTCGAGTGTTTCTCTGTTATATCTCATTCCGTGACATACTTCACAAGGAACGAAAATATCAGGTAGGAAGTGCATCTCGATTTTCACAATTCCGTCACCCTGACAGGATTCACAGCGTCCGCCTTTGACGTTGAACGAAAATCTGCTTGGTTTATAGCCCTTTGCCTTAGCTTCCGATGTCATCGAGAACAATTCGCGGATGTCGTTGAAGACACCTGTATAGGTTGCAGGATTAGACCTTGGGGTTCTGCCTATCGGTGACTGATCGATATCAATCACTTTATCAAGATGTTCTATACCTGAAATTTCCTCATGCTTTCCGGGAAATTTCTTTGCTCCGTTGAGTTCATTTGCAAGCTTCTTATAGATAATCTCATTAACAAGTGATGATTTGCCCGAACCGGAAACACCTGTTATACAGATAAATTCACCGAGAGGCACACTGACATCAATATTTTTAAGGTTATTTTCACTTGCGTTTTTAATAGTAAGGAATTTACCGTTACCCGTTCTTCTCTTTTCGGGAACAGGAATAACTTTTTTACCACTTAAATATTGACCTGTTATAGAGTTTTCGCACTCTTTTATCGTATCAAGTGTACCTGCACAGACAACCTCACCACCATGAATACCGGCACCAGGTCCGATATCTACGATATAATCAGCGGCAAGCATTGTCTCTTCATCATGTTCGACAACGATAAGTGTATTACCGATATCTCTTAAGTGCTTAAGCGTTTCAAGGAGCTTTGAATTATCCTTCTGATGAAGACCGATACTCGGTTCGTCAAGAATATAAAGAACACCCATAAGCGAAGAACCGATCTGTGTTGCAAGTCGGATTCGCTGACTTTCACCACCGGAAAGTGTTCCTGACGAGCGTGTAAGTGTAAGATATTCAAGACCCACGCTCGAAAGAAAATTCATTCTGCTACGGATTTCCTTGATAATTGCCTCAGCTATCATCATATCTCTTTGCGAAAGGTTGAGGTTTTCAATAAACACAAGAGCATCCTTGATTGATTTACTGCAGAATTCGTGGATATTGATACCGCCAACAGTTACACAAAGACTCTCTTTTTTCAGTCTCGCGCCTGAACACTCGGGACAGTCTTCAACCGTCATAAGCTGTTCAATTTCACCGCGTGACCATTCACTTGTAGTTTCGTTATAACGGCGCTCAATATTATTGATGATTCCTTCAAAATCGGTAAGATAAGTGCCTTCACCGTATGCACTTTTACGAGTCATCTTGATTTTTTTGCCGTTTGTACCGTACATCAGGACTTTTCTTGCTTCTGCAGGGAGATCCTTATACGGTGTTTCCAGCGAAAAACCGTAATGACCGGCAAGTCCTTCATAGTACATCTGTGCAATTGTACCGCCATCAGAAGCACTCCAACCGGGTGCTTTGATGGCACCGTCACGCACGGAAAGCTTCTTATCAGGAACAACCATATCCTCACTGACCTTCATAAACACACCGAGACCTGCACATTTCTGACAAGCACCGAAAGGATTATTGAAGCTGAACATTCGTGGTGACAATTCTTCTATACTGACACCGTGTTCGGGACAGGCGTAATTCTGTGAGAAAAGCAGTTCTTCCTTACCGATAACATCTACAATCAGCAGTCCGTCTGACATTGCAGTTGCGGTTTCAACAGAATCTGTCAGACGAGCCTTGATTTCCTCTTTTACAACAAGTCTGTCTACGATGATTTCAATATTATGCTTTTTATTCTTGTCCATTGTGATTTTTTCGGACAGATCATAGACAATGGAGTCAACACGAACTCGAACAAAGCCGTTCTTTCTTGCGGATTCAAGCTCTTTGACATACTCACCTTTTCTGCCCATTACAATCGGTGACATAATCTGGATTTTTGTGCCTTCGTCAAGCTCGAGAATCTTATCAACAATTGTATCAACACTCTGTCTGCTGATTTCTCTGCCGCAGACAGGACAGTGCGGAATGCCGACACGCGCATACAAAAGACGCAGGTAATCGTAAATCTCCGTTACCGTTCCGACAGTTGAACGCGGATTTTTTGATGTGGTTTTCTGATCGATTGAAATTGCAGGTGAAAGACCTTCAATATAATCGACCTTCGGCTTTTCCATCTGTCCTAAAAACTGACGTGCATATGAAGACAGCGACTCAACATAGCGTCGCTGACCCTCAGCATAAATCGTATCAAAAGCAAGAGAAGACTTACCCGAACCCGACAAGCCTGTAAAAACAACAAGTTTATCTCTCGGTACCGAAATATCAACATTTTTAAGATTGTGTTCTCTTGCACCTTTAACAACAATATTTTTCTGTTGCATCATTTGCCCTCTCTTAATTTATTTATCTTATCACGCAAGAATGCAGCGTGTTCAAATTCAAGTATTTTAGCAGCAGCCTTCATTTCTGCCGTGAGCTGCTTTATCATCTGCTCACGCTCGGCACGGCTGAGTCTCTTGCTTGTCTTCTGTTCCTTACCAGAAGAGATTTCAAGCACATCACGGACATCCTTGCGGATTGTCTCGGGAACGATTCCGTGTTCAAGATTATACGCTTCCTGCTTTTCTCTTCTGCGCTGAGTTTCTTTGATAGCACGTTCCATGGAAGGAGTAACAGTATCAGCATACATTATAACCGTACCGTTTGCATTTCTTGCGGCACGGCCGATAGTCTGAATAAGCGATGTTTCACTACGCAGGAAACCTTCTTTATCAGCATCAAGTATCGCAACAAGAGAAACCTCGGGTATATCTAGACCTTCACGCAAGAGGTTAATACCGACGAGAACATCGAATTCACCAAGACGAAGGTCACGGATTATTTTCATTCGTTCGATTGTGTCTACATCGTAGTGCATATAACGCACACCTATACCGATGTTTTCGATGTAATCCGTAAGGTCTTCAGCCATTTTCTTAGTAAGCGTAGTTACCAGCACTTTTTCATTGCGCTGAATACGGATATTTATTTCAGAAATAAGATCGTCAATCTGACCTTCGGTCGGACGGACACTGATCTCAGGATCAAGAAGTCCTGTCGGACGGATAACCTGTTCAGCAATCTGTACACTTTTCTGCTTTTCAAGTTCACCGGGAGTGGCACTAACAAAAATCTTCTGACCGATCTTAGAATAGAACTCATCAAAAGTAAGCGGTCTGTTATCAAATGCTGACGGCAGACGGAAGCCGAAATTGATAAGACTCTCCTTACGTGAACGGTCGCCACCGTACATACCTCTTACCTGAGGCAGGGTTACGTGTGATTCGTCAACAAACAGCAAAAAGTCATCAGGAAAATAGTCAAGAAGAGTGAACGGCGGTTCTCCCGGTTTTCGATCGGACATAATTGCAGAATAGTTTTCTATGCCCTTGCAGAAGCCAGTTTCACGAAGCATTTCAATATCATTGTTTGTGCGGTCCATGATACGCTGCGCTTCAAGAAGCTTACCGTTTTCCTGAAAATAATTTACTCTGTCGAGCATCTCTTCATATATGGTTTTTATACATCTTTCCATTTTATCAGGCGAAACAACATAGTGCGAAGCAGGATAAATTGCAACGTGAGAAATAACGTTTTTAACCTCTCCCGTCAACGCATTAATTTCACTTATTCTGTCAATTTCATCACCGAAAAATTCAATTCTGAATGCATTTTCATTTGAATAAACAGGAAAAACCTCAACAACATCTCCACGTACTCTGAACTTGTTACGTGAAAATCCGATATCATTTCTTTCATACTGAATTTCAACAAGTTTACGGATAAGCTCGTCTCTGTTCTTCTCCATACCAGTACGAAGAGAAATAACCATATTTCTGTAATCAATCGGGTCACCGAGGCTGTATATACAAGATACACTTGCAACTATAATAACATCGCGACGCTCAGACAACGCTGATGTTGCAGAGTGACGCAGTTTGTCGATTTCATCATTAATCGCAGAGTCCTTTTCGATATAAGTATCAGTCGTCGGAATATACGCTTCGGGCTGATAATAGTCATAATATGAAACAAAATATTCAACCGCGTTCTCGGGGAAAAATTCTTTGAATTCACTGCACAGCTGTGCCGCAAGAGTCTTGTTGTGAGCGAGAACGAGAGTCGGTCTGTTGACCTTGGCAATAATATTTGCCATAGTGAAGGTCTTACCTGAACCCGTAACTCCGAGAAGCGTCTGCTCAGGATAACCCTGATTGACACCGTTTACCAGGTCATCAATAGCCTTCGGCTGATCACCCATAGGCTGATATGGTGAAACTAACTTAAAACCGTCCACGGTAATACCTCCTTTGTAAATTTGGGTTGAATTATTTTACGTCAATCTGACACATTTTCATCGTGGTAAGAGCAGCATTGTGGCTGTCGGGCGTTACACCTGCACAGCATGCTGAATCAACGCTGATATACTTTTCGGGGAAATTTGCCTTTAAAACAAGTGCATTGGAAACTACACAGATATCCGTACACAAGCCGATAAGCTCAACAGAAAAATCTTCACCGTTGGCTTTTTCTTCGATAATCCTCGGCAAATCAACTGAACCGAAGGTAAGCTTTTCTACAGAAGTATACCCTTTGGATTCAAGTGCTTCGATTATTTTATAATTAAGTCTCCAACCATCCGTATCTTTTATACAATGAGCAACAGGTAAATTTTTACCCTCAGATGTTTCAAGATAATTTTCAAAATGTGTATCTAATGTAGCAATTATATCTCCATCAAAGTTTTCTATTTTTCGGACAGCATTTTCAACAATTGACACTGCATCGGGTGTACCCAACGCACCATCAATAAAATCGTTCTGCATATCGACTACAATAAGAAAATTTTTCATATATATCACCTCGCATATACTTATATTTATTATAACTCAAAATAAATTAAATGTAAACAGTTTAAAGAGAAATTCTCGAACAAATGTTTGTGTTGTTAGGTATAAAAAGAAAGCACCCGGGTGGGTGCTTTCAAATCGCAGTATTTCGTTATATGGCTTTAAAATTACTCTAATGCTTCAAGCTCATCTACCTGAGCTTTGACGCTCTTGTCTGGAATAAATCTGCCCTTAAAGCCTTTCTTATGGCATCCTGCATAGTAGATTGATTTGATTGTGTTGAAGCCCTGCACCTTTGAAAGAAGGTCAGCAGTCAACTCCTGCTTTGAGGGATTCCTGAGAGTTGCAATACCTTCAAGAACAACCTCAACCTTATCCTTCGGCTTAACGCCTTCAATTACAACTGAAACCGTACCGCCTGCTTTGCTTGTTGCAAATTTGCGTTCTCTGCCATTTACAGTAACTTTAATTTCAGATGCATCTGTTATATCCTTGAACGAGAACTTATATGTACGCTTCTGCGGTACAACCTCGAGGTCACCGCTTACCGGATTGACAGTGAATGATACAGTGCAGTTATTTTCGCTGACATTAAACAATGTTTTTGCATAATGGCCGTCTTTGTATGCGTTTGTCTCACCGTCATCCTCATAAAGCTCGTAGCTGTTATTTCCGCGGTAAATAAGGATTTCAAGATTTTCGGGATTCTTCCAATCATTGATACCGTACTCGCTGCAAAGAGGAACAATAGCACCTGCTTTTGCAAGAACGGGAATTGATGTCATATCGCGTGACATCGGGACAACTCTGCCGCCCTTATATACTCTGCCTGTGAAAATATCCGTATATCTGCCTTCAGGCAACCAGACCATAGCTGTAGCTGTTCTGGTCTTTTCAGATGTTTTCTCGGTAATCGGAGCAACAAGAAGTTCAGAGCCGAACATATACTCATTCTTGATTTCATAAGCCTCTTCATTATGAGGATAATCATAATACATCGGCTTCATAAGCGGGACACCTGCAGTGTGAGTGAGGTGGTTAGCTGTATAAATATAAGGAATAAGCTTATGGCGGAGTCTGAGGAATTCCTTTGTTGTTCTTTCTGTATCCTTACTGAACTTCCACGGCTCTTTGCCGAGGTATTCATTCTGAGTTGAATGAAGTCGGAGAATCGGACTGAATACACCGAACTGTACCCAACGAAGGTACAACTCATCATCACGCACACCTGAAAGATGTCCGCCGATATCGTGGCTCCACCATGAATAACCGATATTTGAAGCGGTTGCGGTGAAATAAGGCTGGAACTTGAGTGCTGACCAGAGTACAGCTGTATCACCTGAGAAGCCGAGAGGATATCTGTGTGAACCGTAGCCTGCAAAACGTGAAAGAATAAGAGGTCTCTTACCGTCTCTTGCACTGTCAAGGCTGTGGTAATGGTTAAGCGCCCACAACGGGTCAAGGCCTTCAACCTTAGTCTTCTTACCCTGCTGCCAGTCCATCCACCAGAAGTCTACACCCTCTTCTTCATACTTGTGATGAAGGAATCTGAAGTAGCCTTCGATGAATTTTTTATCAGTGATGTCAAATTCAATTCTTTCTTTTGTTTCAGGATCGATGCCCATATAACGTGCAAAATCCTCGTACATATCTTCAAAAGATGCAACACCTGCTGCAGGATGAAGATTAAGTGTAACCTTGAGATTCATATCGTGAAGCTCGTTGAGGAACTGCTTATAATCAGGGAAAAGGTCTGTATTCCAGCTGTAACCTGTCCAACCGGGAATCATATAACTTCCGCGGACATATCTTACGGGATTTTTCGGCTTTTCAAATTGTGTTGATTCCTTGCCGAATTTATCTGCAATTTTAACCCAGTGCCAGTCCATATCAACAGTTGCAACGGTAATGGGAATCTTTTCATCAACAAAGCGCTTCATAAGAGAAAGATATTCTTCCTGAGTATAGGCCTTGTATCTGCTCCACCAGTTACCGAGAACAAAACGAGGAATCAAAGGAGTCATTCCCGTAAGTCGATAATAATCGGCAACTGCTTTGTTATAGTCATAGCCGTAAGCAAAACAATAGACATCTGTACCGTTTTTATCTCTGCCGAGAATTTCTTTTCTCGGCTTTACAGTGCCGTCTTCAAGCAAAAGAAGAGACTCACTGTCGTCAATAACAGCTACACCACTTCTTGAAGCAACACCGTCACCGATTTTAACCTGAGTAGCTGTAAGGTCAAGCGTACGGCGAGTACCCTTAAGATTACCGCTCGTAAAGTCAGTTACAACTCTACCGTCATCAAGTACTACCTTAAGAAGCTGACCTGACGGATAACCGATAATGAATCTTGTTTTTGCTGTTTCAATTGAAATTGAGTCAGCTCTTTTGTATATCTTAAAATCTACCTTGTCAAGTTTTCTGTTAAGAACAGCCTGTGTTGCATAATCGCAGAACTTTCTGTCCTTCTGTGTTTCAATTCTGATAAGATAATCAGTCAATACACTGATTCTGACTGTGCCGAAAGAAACTGAGCCCTTATCAAAACAGGACGCATTTTCTTCAATACCAAATACTTTTTGAAAATCGTACATAGGAACTCTCCTTTAAGTTCAAAGTTAGTTATATTATATATCAATTTCAGAAAAGAGTCAAACAAAATAGATATTTATCGGGATAAAGGTGCAAACAATAATTCCGTTATGAAAATTTCACAAAATACAAATAATAAATTATACTCAAAGAAGCATGATTACAATTGACAAGTCAGTCGAAAAAATGATAGAATATCAAGCAATAAATTTAAGGAGATGCATTTTCAATGGTAAACTTTTTAACACAGTTGGGATACAAAATGCTTGTTGCTTTCATCAGCCTTGTGTATTCCTTCACTGCTTATGTAGCACCGCCGACAACAGACCCTATCCAGGGTAACGCTGACACCGGAGCAAATATGACCGTTGTTGCGTGGGCAGACCCTCAGCTTTCAAACTATATGGCTAAAAGATTCCAGCCATTTGATGCAGCTTGTGAAGATCTTTCTAACGCAAACGATGGCGTTGACGCTCTTCTTATCGCAGGTGATATCGCTGAAAACGGACTTGCTTGTGAATACGAGTACATCACACAGAAGCTCTCAAACGCAAATGTCAACGGTTATATGATGGCTGTCGGCAACCACGACGTAAGACTCCGCTCTTACAAACAGGTTGTCAATCGTTTTACATCATTCGCAAATACTCTTAACAATGACTATGCTGAGAACGATTTTACAATCGACTCACTCCACTACACTTACGACGTGAACGGCTATACATTCATCGTTCTCGGTACTGACAGATCTGAATTTGAAGAATCATACTTCAACGATGAGCAGCTCAATTGGCTCGACAGTGAGCTTGCTGAGGCAACCAAAAACGGCAAGCCTGCCTTCGTTGTCTGCCACCAGTCACTTAAGAATACACACGGTCTTCCCGATACATGGAACAGCCCGAGTGAAACAGCAGGTACAGTCGGTGAGCAGTCTGAAGAGCTTCAGGCAATCATGAAGAAGTATAAAAACGTAATTATGATTTCCGGTCATCTTCACACAGGTCTCGGCGAATACACTTATCAGAAGATCGATAACTTTCACTCTGTAAACCTTCCTTCAACTACTATCGTTAATAAGGATGGTACATACAATAATGCAGGTATCGGATTTGTTATCGAGGCTTATGATAACAATGTTCTTTTCAGAGCACGTGACTTTGCTCAGGGTAAATACATTCCTGAATACGATATCAATATTGCGCTTACAAAATAATTTTATAAAAACTGAAGCGGTGGGTTCATAAGAACTCACCGCTTTTATGCTGTCATTATTTAATTATGCAACTCGTCCGTGCTGTACGGCTCTTACAGGTCTTGCGACTGTGTTGTTGACTGTGTTTCTTCTTCTCTGAGGAGCACTAACTGAACTCCCCTGCTGACGTTTCTTCTCCAATGCCTTGCGGCGCTTGTAAAGATAAATTTTTCTCTTGATAAGCTTTGCCACCTTTTCTTCAAAAGCAATAAATTTATCCTCATTGATAAGACCGTAGATTACAAATAAAATAGCCAAAAACTCGATTGTTGTCTGAATTGCAAATGCTGTTGTCATAATAATACCTCCAAAGTTAGTGTATACCGAACATTTATGAACATTTGTTCTTTACGAGTATTATTATAGCAAGTTTTTCAGAAAAGTCAACACATTTGTTCGTTGTTTTTTAGTTTTATAGTCCTTTTTTCGGTACTTTACTAGCATTTTTTGACATTTTACGCTTTTTTTATCTCAATTTTGTTCGGTAAACTGCCGTTCGTAAAGTAAAGTTTAATATTTTCAAGTGTTGTAGATGCAATATTCACTAATGCTTCTCTTGTAAAAAAACCCTGATGCGAAGTAACTATAACATTAGGAAGACAGATGAGCCTCGTCAATACATCGTCATGTACAATCAGCTGTGAATTATCTTCGTAAAATAAATCTACTTCCTCTTCATAGACATCAAGACACGCACCGCCTATTTTTTCATTAAGCAGACCATCAAGTAAATCCTCACTGTTTATAAGTGCGCCTCTTGATGTGTTTACAATAAACACATTCTCTTTCATTTGAAATATGCTTGCTTCGTTTATAAGATGATGTGTACTCGGATTAAGCGGACAGTGCAGAGAAATAATATCTGACCTTTTGAAAAGTTCATCTAATTCGATATATTCGGCATACGGATTATTCTTGTTGATATCATAAGCCAGGATTTTCATACCGAATCCCCTGCAGATATCGATAAACACGCTGCCTATTTTTCCCGTTCCGATTACACCGACAGTTTTACCGAACAGATCAAAACCGATCAAACCGTTCAACGTGAAATTGAAATCACGGGTACGAAGAAACGCTTTATGCGTTCTGCGGTTGAGAGTCAGAAGCATTGCCATCGCATGTTCGGCAACAGCATAAGGCGAATATGCAGGCACATGCACAACTTCGATTTTCCCTTGTGCGTATTTAATATCAACATTATTGTATCCTGCACATCTCATTGCAATAAGCCGAACGTTATTTTTTACAAGCTCATCAATTATTCGTGCAGACAAATCATCGCTTACAAACGCACATACAGCATCACAGCCCTCTGAAAGTCTTACAGTATCTTCATTGAGTCTGCCTTCAATATATTTGATATTAAACGAATACCTTTTATTGATTAAATCGAAATATTCTGTATCATACGGTTTGGTATCATAAAAACCTATTGTTAACATAAGCATTCTCCTCAGCATTATGATAAACAGAATATTATATTTTATGCAAAAAAATAAACAATGCCGGAGCACCGTTTATTCTTCACTATTATTCTCAGGAAGGTTGCTGAGGAATACTGATTTTTCTTCTCTGCTCATGAGTCTGAGCTTCATAATTATCATTTTTTCTTCAGCTGTCAGCTGGGCAAAAGACTCAGCGAGATTATCAACATCAGGCGCTTCAGTGTTTTTGCCGTCCTGAAAAACGACTGATGTACTGTTATCGTGAATCAGGTATTCTATAGGCACATTGTAAATTTTTGCAAGCTTACGCAAAACCTTCAACGGCGGAAGTGTAGCACCGTTTTCATACTTAGAAAACGAAGTTCTGCTCATACCTAAAACTTCTGCTACCTCATTCTGAGTCATACAATAAGCATTGCGCAATGTTTTAAGTTTCTCTGAAACAGGAGTATATTTAATTTCACTCATAATAATTACCTCCTAACATTACCGATTCTACCATATATGTCGATTTTTGTAAATAAAAACCGTAAAATATATTGTAAGCTCGTATAACTGTACTTGAAAAAAAGTACAATTTATGATAGAATTATCAAGATTGTGAGGGAAAAACATGATTGATAAAAAATTATTTGAAAACGTAAAATATTATGTCGCTGACCTTGACGGTACGGTGTATTTAAGTGATGATCTTATTGACGGTGCTAAGGAATTCTTTGACCTTGTTGTTGAAAACGGAAAAGATTTCTACTTTTTGACAAATAACTCTTCAAACAATTCAAAGATTTGCCTCGAAAAGCTCGTCAAAATGAACTTCCCTGTTCCTGAGGAGAAAATTATCGTATCAACACACGTTGCAATCAACTATATCCATAAGCATTATGCCGGTAAAAGCGTTTACCTTATAGGCAACGACAGACTTGAATATGACTTCAAAAAGGCTGAAATTCCGATGACACAGGATCAGCCTGACGTAGTTGTTCTCGGTCTTGACGACACACTCAATTACGAAAAGATACTTAAGGGATGTAACTATATTATCAACGGTGCCGCATTCCTTGTAACCCACCCGGATATCAAGGCTCCGATGGGCGGATATTACAAGCCTGATGCAGGCTCAATGATGGCACTGTTTGAAACCTGCACTGGAGTGAAACCTCTGGTTATGGGTAAACCTGAAGTTTACACTGCAGATTATCTGACAGAGCTTCTTAACTGCAAACGAGAAGAAATCTGTATGATCGGCGATTCTCTCGCGGCTGATATTGCACTCGGAGCAAATCACGGAATGAGAACAGCATGTGTTCTTACAGGTGTTACAACACCGGAAATTTATGCAGCATCAGATATTAAGGCTGATGTGGTTGTTGATTCAATCAAGGACCTCTGCAAAATTTTTAAATAATATATAAGTCAGTTCGAAACCATCCTGACTATAAATAAAACTAAGGAGACAACAAAATATGAAAAAATCAAGAAAAGGAACGTTTTACATCGTTCAGGCGGCATTAATTGCAGCAATATATGCTGCAGTAACGTACTTTATAGCACCAATTTCTTTCGGTGCGCAGCAATTCAGAATTTCCGAAGCACTGACCGTTCTGCCTGTACTTACACCGGCTGCAATACCGGGTCTTACAATCGGATGCCTGATTGCGAACTTCAACAGCCCTTACGGAATGGTTGATGTGATCTGCGGTACACTTGCAACTTTATTGGCTGCACTCTGCTCACGTCTGACACGAAAAATCAGGTTTAAAAACATTCCTTTTTTATCTTTATTATTTCCCGTTCTGTTCAACGGAATTATAATCGGACTTGAAATAAGCATATTTTTGCCCGAAGGCTTCTCATGGATAAGCTTTATAACAATGGGATCAAGCGTCGCTTTCGGTGAAGCTGTAGTTTGTTATCTTGCAGGTACTCCCCTTTTTCTCGCGCTTGAGAAAACAAAACTTTTTGAAAGATGATGTGATTTGATGAAAATCGGATTTCTCATAAATGATCTTAATGCAGGCGGCGCTGAACGTGCCACGGTATCACTTGCAAATTACTTTGTAAATCACGGTACTCAAACTAAAATAATTACATTCAAAGATGTTGAAAGCTTTTATCCGCTTGACAAAAATGTTGAGCACCATACGCTTAAATTTGACGAAATAGAACACTCAGTTTCAATAAAGCGACTGATCGGCGCGTTCAAAAGAATGTTCAGAATACGCTCATACATCAAATCCCTTGAGCTTGATTGTCTTATCGGAATGAGTTTTTCAATGACCTGGTACACCGTTTTTGCAACTCTTTTTACATCAACCAAGGCAATCGGGACAGAAAGAAACAATCCGTACAGATACAAAGCATCAAAACTCAATACGGTTTTACGCAAGGTATTTTACAAGATATGTAACGGTTACATCTTCCAGACAAAAAAATCAGCCTGTTTCTTTACGGATAAGTTAAGAAAAACGGACATCATTATACCGAATGCTATTTTTAACGAGAGCATTTATAAGCTCACACTACCCGTTGAGCGTGAAAAAATCATCTGTGCGGTCGGCAGACTTACCGAGCAGAAAAGATTTGATTTGTTGATTGAGGCCTTCAGTTCAATTGCAGAAAAAATACCGGAGTATAACATGATAATCTTCGGTGAGGGTGAATTGAGAAACGAGTTAGAAAAGCAGATTTCTGATGCAGGACTCAAGGGCAGAATATTTCTTCCCGGAACAAATCCGGATGCAGTAAAGGTTGTAAACCGATCAAGTGTCTTTGTTCTGTCCTCAGACCTTGAAGGTATGCCTAACGCACTTATGGAAGCTCTTGCAATGGGTGTGCCGTCCGTTTCCACTAGATGTGATATGGGACCCGAAGAATTGATTGATAATAACATAAGCGGAATTCTTACTGAGGTTGGTAATTCAAAAGAATTGGCAGACGCAATTCTCAGAATTATTGAGAATCCTGATTTTGCCGAAAACTTGTCAGAAAATGCAAGAAAGTTACTCGAAACACATTCAATTGATGTTATCAGTAACCGTTGGCTCGATTATATCAGAAGTATATAAAATAACGCTTGGCTTATCTTACGGTAAGTCAAGCGTTTAATTTTAATCAGCGTTCACAAGCCACTCGTGCTCTTTGGCATAGAAGCGTGTTGTCTTATACCACGGGTCACCGTCGAGGTGCCTTATCATCCATACGTAATACATTGTATATCCGGGTGAAACAACTTGCTGATGGTCTTCACCGTCGGTAATTGTGCAGAACGAGCCGTCAACACTCTTGTATACATTATCTCCGTTAAAACAAGCTCCGAAGCCCTGCTGAGGGTCAAACTGATAGTAATAAACCTCAGGCTGCGGATGATGATGAGGAGGATAGCTCGACCATCTGCCCGGCTGATTAAAAACCTCACCCATAACCATATTTGAATAGGGCGCATTGTCATAATCAAACATCGTTGAGCAGATTCTGTATCCAGTACCTTCCCACTGACCTTTACCGAAATGCTGATAAAGACAATCCTTTGGTTTGTAGAATACAGGTTCAAAAACTCTCTCATTATCAGTCTGCTGAATGATAAACTCACTGTCTTCAAGAGCATCAATTTCGACCTTTATACCCCTGCACACATGAAGACAGTACGGTGTTTTTTCAAAAGGATTTTTGCGGACCATTGTCTCGGTTTTACCGTTCCACTTAACTTCGAGCTTACCCTTAAGAATCAAGAATGCAGTCTCGTTCGAGTCATCAATAAGCTCAAAATGCTCACCTGAAAAAAGTCTCTTTACTTTTATATTCATAAGCATTTCTGCATTTTTACCGTTCATTTCGCAGAGAATTCTTTCATTATCAGAGTTAAAATCCAGATATTCAAGCATAACACATTCTCCTTATTCTACAATAAATTTTTCAACAGTTTCATAATCCGAACAGTATTCACAAAGAAGTCTTTCGGTTTCATCCATCCAATATTCAAGTCCTTCACGTCCGTCAAATGCATAAAAAACAAACAGAACTTCTCTGTTACCGTTTTTGAGCATAGTCCTCTGTGAATCACTCGACGGATTTCCGAAGCAACCTTCATCGTCAAAAAACGCAGGCAAAAACTCTACATTGTATTCGTAGTCATCCTTACCGATACCCTTATAATGCGTACCCTCGGGAGCACGGCACAAAACAGCGTCACCGACAATCTGCGAAATATCGTAAGAACCGATTGAATAACCTGACTTTACCGAAATAATATTGTTGATATCAACTGCATTATTAACATGGTACAGTCCCTTTTTCAATATAACTCGCCTGAGCATCTGTTCCGCTGCTCCGCGATAAGAATGAGGATCCTTGCCAAGTGCCTTATATGCGGCTCTGGTAGGTCTTATATGAGGCATTGCAGCTATATCTTTTGTTTCATACTTAGAGCCGATTTCATCCATAACAGAATCGAAATACTCAGTCAGTTCGGTGCTGCTTTTTTCAATCAGAGCCTTATATCTGATAACACCGAGCGTGCACGTACTGACAAGATTTTTGACCTCTTCACTGATTCTAACCTGCATTATAATCACCTGAACAATTATTTTCGTCATTATAACACATTGCAATAAATATTTCCATATTAAAAAACCAAAAGAATTGACTATTATAAAAAATAATTGTATGATTACTTAGGTGATAAAAATGAAATATGACAGCATAGGATTCGACCTTGACGGAACATTATGGAATGCACTTGATGCAATTACCGAATCGTGGGTACAAACAGCAATTAAATATAATGAACCTATTCCGACGAAAGATGAGGTTGCTAGTGCGCTCGGCCTTAATAAAGTTGACCTGATGAACAAGTTATATCCGGAAATGGCTTATGATAAACAAATGATGTTCTTCGATGAAGCAGCAGAACTTTGCAATGAAATTCTTGCACAGAACGGCGGTATGCTTTTTGAATATCTTGAGGAAACTCTCAAAAAACTGTCCGCAGATTTCAAATTGTATATCGTAAGCAACTGCCAGGACGGTTACATAGAAGCTTTTTTCAATGCACACAAGCTAGGCAAATATTTCTGCGACTATGAGCATCCTGATGAACGATGCATAAGTAAGGGTGAAAATATAAAAGCCGTTCTCAAGAGGAACAACCTGAAATCATCAATATTTGTCGGAGACACTCAGGGTGATGCCGATGCCGCTGAACACGCAGGAATCCCGTTCATTTTTGTTTCTTTCGGATTCGGTAATGTAAAATCACCTGACTATAAAATTGATTCATACCCTGAAATTTTCGATATAGTATCAGAAAAAAAATAAAGGATAGCTCAAAACGGAGCTATCCTTATTATTTTAATTAAAATGATTCAACAACTTTCTTAGCAAGGTTGGGGACATCAGTGATGAGACCATCAACACCGTATTTTAACAGCTTGATCATATCCTGCTCCTTGTTGACTGTCCACGCATTGACCATTATTCCGTTTTCGTGCGCATCTTCAACAAGATCTTCTGAAATAAACCACTGATGCGGATGCAAAGCATCAGCACCTATGCTCTTAGAAAATCCGATTTCTTTACCGAGAACTTTTTTGTAGGTAATCGGCTTGTCCGGTGCATAAAGAAAACCTGTTTTGCAATTTTCTTCAATATCCTTGATATAAACCAACAGATCAGGATCAAAGCTCGAAATGAGAAGCTTATCAAAAAGATTATGTGCCTTCACCGCTTCAATAATTTTATCAGCGATAGTATAATCCTTATTTTTAGGACTCTTTATTTCTATATTGAGAACCTTAAGGTTTGCTCTTTCACTCAGAAGAAGAAACTCTTCGAGAGTAGGAATTCTTGTGCCCTTGAATGTGTGATGGAAATAAGAGCCGAAGTCAAGCAATTTAAGCTGTTCAAGTGTTCGTGATGCAATATCACCTTTACCGTCAGACGTTCTGTCTACGGAATAGTTATGGCAGAGAACAGGAATACCGTCACTCGTCATATGAACATCAGTCTCAAAACCGTCTGCTTTGAATTTTATAGAATTTTTGAATGCTTCAAGTGTATTCTGCGGTGCAACTCTGTTTGCACCTCTGTGAGAAATTACATTACATTCCGCCATTTTAATATCCTCCTGAGCTTTCTACACCGAGTATTATACCACTAATTTAAAATAAATCAATTATTAATAATAATATTTGACATTTATTCTTATTAGAACTATAATATTTTGCGTTTGAATCGAAGAAAAACAAGGGGTTGTTTAAAATAGCACAGAAAAATAAATTGACAGGACCGCTTATACTTATATCAGCGGCTATGATATGGGGACTTTCATTCGTAGCACAGAATGAAGGAATGAATTATATCGGAGCATTCACATACAACGGCATACGAATGCTTATCGGTGCAGTTGTATTACTGCCGATTGTTATATATAACAGAATTAAAGACAAGAAAAATAATACTGTATCAAAAGATAAAGATAAAGCAAAATCCCAAAAGCTTGTCGGTATTGTTTTAGTCGGACTTTGTCTTTTTGCAGGCAGCACATTTCAGCAGTTTGCATTCAATTATACCGAAGTCGGCAAGGTCGGTTTTATAACCGCACTTTATATGGTTATTGTCCCCGTTCTCGGCTTGTTTCTGAAAAAGAGACCACCGTTTACGGTGTGGATAGGTGTATTGCTGGGTACTGTCGGAATGTATTTTATCTGCATCGGCAAATCTGCAGCCTTCACTATCGGCAAGGGTGAACTTCTAACTCTGTTATGTGCGATAGCGTATTCGGTACATATACTTGTAATTGACCGATTTGCTTCTGATATTGATGCTGTTGAATTGTCCTGCGGTCAGTTTTTTATCACAGGTATAATTTCCTGTGTGCTGATGTTTATTTTCGAAGAACCAAACATAGAAAATATCAGAATGGCATTGATTCCCATACTTTATTCAGGCGTTATCAGCAGCGGTATAGGATTTACCTTCCAGATAATCGGTCAAAAAAGAACAGACCCGACGATTGCGGCAATGCTTATGTGTCTTGAATCAGTCTTTTCGGTATTATTTGCATTCATCCTGCCTCCGCATGAGCAGCTTATGCCGATTGAGTATACAGGATGTGCAATAATTTTTGCAGGTATCATAATTGCTCAGATAACTCCAAAAAGTAAAAAACTCAAATAAATTTATTTTCAACTCTCGTTTTCAGGAAAATCAAATCCGTGCATAAAACCGCCGACTTCCATTGAAGAAACATCACCGCCGACAACAAGACCGTCGATGATAAGAAGAGTCGCTCTTATGTACTGAGAATCTGCAGGATAACCCGGATAATTCTTGATTTCATACACCCATTTTTTAGCTCGTTTACCTTTGTACGGTTCAAGATCCATCGACTGTTTCTTCTGGATGTTATTATAAGCTTCGTAGGTCTCGTTGAATTCCGACGGAATTATAACCTCTTCAACTTCGACAGGGTCTTCATTTATCTTCCAACCGAACTGTGACAAAAAGGCAATTCTTTCCTCTTCATTTGATGCTTTGGCTGACAGGTCCTTGACATTACCGACCGTTTCGCCCGAGAAATTGAGAAAAAGCAAGGTACCCACCAATGCAACACAGATACAACATAAAGCAATAACCAGAACAGGCTTGTTCGCCTTGAAAGAAAATACAAACATAAAAATACCTCCGTAATTCAGCTACTTTAAACTATGCCGGATTACGGAGGTTTATTACTTCAATTTTAAGAGAATAGGCATAATACCGTTGGGTTCGATGTCAATGACGGCATACTCACCCATTCTGATGCTTCCGGGATTCACAAACCAGATGCCGTCAGAATATGTTGTGTCAGCTACGTGAGTATGACCATATAATGCAATAGCGGCATTATTATCCTTAGCATATTGCTTCAGAAGTTCGGTACCGTACTTTACCTTTTCAACATACCCATGCGTGGCGTAGATTCTTACGCCTTCAATTTCATCAAGAACTGAGGCAGGTAAAATGCTTCCGAAATCGCAGTTCCCCTTGACTTTATGAAAATAAACATTACCACGAAAATCTTCAGCCTGCTGAATATCATATTCACCGTCACCAAGAAAAAAGACTATCTTAGCAGTCGGCTGTTCTTTTAAAGCACGGCATATTGAATAATAATCTCCGTGAGAATCAGACATAATCAAAATGCGCACACATAAAACCTCTTTCACTTAAATATAATACATTATAACCCATTGGAGTGTGATTGTAAATGAAAAATAATCAACCTATGGATTTTTCAAAGATTTCTGAAATTCTTTCTTCGGGTGACGACAGTACAAGAAAAAAAGCGGCAGAAAAAATGATGTCAGGCCTTAACAGAGAAGAAAATCGGGAATTAAAAGAAATAATGAACGACAAAGAAAAAATTAACCTGATATTGAATTCTCCGGCAGTAAAGCAAATAATGGAAAAACTAAAAAACAATAAAAATGGATAATCTTAATGACATCCTTGCTTCTCTCACTCCCGATGACATCAGGTCCTTAAAAGAAACTGCAGATGCAGTTTTCGGTACCGGCAATACCCAAAATCAATATAATGAACAAAAACAGAATAATTCATTCAACTCTGATTTCGCATCTTTTTTAAATCCCGATATGTTTTCTAAAATCGCAGGCATAATGAGTGCAATGAACTCAGACGGAGGCAAAAGATGTAAACTGATCGAAGCATTGAAACCTAATCTTAGTTATAGCAGGCAAAAGAAAGCCGATGAGGCAATGCAGATACTGAAACTTCTGGAATTGTTGCCTCTTATCAGCAGTCTGACAAACAAAGGTGATTGAAAATGTCCCCTGATTTTGATGAAATGCAATCGCAGGCAATAAGGTATGCACAGGAAATGAAGAAGAAAGCAGGCGCTTTCGAACCGAATACAATTAAAGAAAACAATGAGTTTAACAACATACATTCTGCATTTAACAAAAGAACTGACAGCGCTTATAACAACTCAGGATTTAACATAAAAAGTATTTTTAACGTCGGAAATAAAAGTGACAGTAACGATAATGATTTTTTACTTATTTTTGCTCTGATACTATTACTGTCGCACGACAGCGGAGATAAGCTTCTGATGCTTGCCTTACTTTACATCCTGACTTGACAAAAACAAAAAATTAAACTATGATGTTGATATTAAAGGAGGCTGCAAAATGACATACACATATAAAACACGAGGCACTTGTTCAAGTCAGATTACCTTCGACCTTGAAGACAACATCGTAAAAAACGTAAAGTTTTACGGCGGTTGCAACGGAAATCTTAAGGGCATTGCAAACCTCGTGGAGGGCAAGAGCGTAGAAGATGTTGTTGATAAGCTTGCAGGAGTTACCTGCGGTTTCAAAAGCACATCGTGTCCCGACCAGCTTGCAAAAGCTGTTCACGAAGCATATAACAACAAATAATTTCATTCACTATCTCAAAACGACGGTATATTGCCGTCGTTTATTTTTGTTTAAAAAGAGATTTGACGGTCAAAAATCTTATCGGTGATAGTATGAATTATAAAAACGTAAAAAAACTAAGTAAGCAGATTAATAAAGATAATTATCTGAATGCATTCGGTTTAGCAGCAACAGGACTGATTATTACTGCAATTTTCTGCATATTGCCTATTCTGATAAAAAAATTATTCGTCGGCAGATTTATGATATATTCAGTTTTGTTTTTAGTTGTTTCATCAGGATACTATGTATTCCGCACTGCTTTTTCGGCAGGAGAAACTGCCTGGTATTCCGGCAGAATAACAAAAAGAAAAGACTGTTACAAAAGGTTTATTTTCTGGCTGAAGCCAAAATATGTTTTTAAAGCCATACGACTTAAAACTTTGTTGTTCTTAATCAAAAAAGCAGTTACTCTTGTTTTTGTGTCCCCTGCTTTGCTGACCATACTTTTTGCAATTAGTCTAGCCTTTACAGGAGGTCTCGAGGTCAATGTGTTTGCCACTCTGATTATCGGCGGTTGCATTTTAATGTTTGTCGGATTAATCTTTTCGTTTATTATAAACCAAAGCTTTTTTCTTGCAAAATATCTGCTTTCAGATAATCCGAAACTCGGAGTATTTCAGGTAATTAAGCAAAGTAAAAATCTTACAGAAGGTCAGCTGCATTATATTGTAAAATTCAGGTTGGGTTTTATCCCGTTATTTTTGCTTAGTTTACTGATTTTTCCGATTATTTATGTTTATCCTCACTACAAACAAAGCAGTTGCATTATTGCAAAAGAGTTGCGTTTGTGATATAATTTAAAAAAATCTTCGGAGATGTTAAAATGAAAGATACACATAAATGGACCAAGGGAAAAACGGCATTGATAGTCTTTGACTGTTTTCTCTGCCTACTGATACTGATTGGTTCAATGATGATTGTAATAGACAATTCACGAATCAAAAACGGAGCTGTTTATCCTGGTGAAAAAGACAGTATTTCTGACACTGACAACGATCAGCCGGCTATACTTCAAGGCACAAAAACAGCGCGTCTTATGTGCGCAGGCGACAACCTGATTCACAGAAGCATTTACAGACAGGCGAACGAGCGTGCAGGATCAAACGGATATGATTTTTCTTATGCGTATGAAAACATCAACGATATCATCCGACTGGCAGATATTGCTTTTCTTAATCAGGAAACCGTAATGGATCCCGAAAGTGAACCGTCCTCCTACCCTCTTTTCAACTCGCCGAAGGAGCTTCTTGATGAGATGATTGAAGTCGGTTTTGATGTATTCAATCAGTCAACAAACCACACAATGGACCAAAAGCTTTCAGGTGCATTGAACAATCTTGAGCTGTTTAAATCAAAAGAAAACATTCTCCTTACCGGACTTTACGAAACACGTGAAGAAATGATGAAACCTCAGACAAAAGAAGTTAACGGAATCAAATTTTCATTTGTCGGTTTTACAGAGTTTCTCAACGGCTTATCAGTTCCGTCTGACTCCGATCTCGGTCTGATTTACCTTACAGATAAAAGATACAGCGAGACTGAGATTTACGAAACCATGAAGCAGATGATTAATAATGCAAAAAAGGCTTCTGATATAGTTTGTGTTTCTATGCACTGGCAGACAGAAGACATCACCGCACCTGACGAATCACAGATTCAGATTACCCAGAAGCTTCTTGAATACGGCGCTGATATCATCATCGGTACAGGTCCCCACGTGCTTCAGCCGATTGAGTACAAGCAGAACGGTGACGGAGAAAACGCTCTTGTTATCTGGTCTCTCGGTAATATAATTTCCTGCCAGAACAAGAAGAATAATATGCTTGGCGGTATTGCAGACGTTACAGTTACAAAGGACCTCGGTACAGGAAAAACAAAAATTGAATCTGCAACGCTTATTCCTACAATTACCCATTTCGGCAGCAACTTCTGTGATGTAAGAATAATTCCGCTTGCAGATTACAGTGAAGAGCTTGCATCACAACACGGTGTTAATAGCGATTCTTTCACTTACAATTACATTTCTGATTTTTATTCCAATATGTTTGGTGATAAATTAAAAATCAAATATAAAGACTGATATAAAGCAAAAATTCATCCCGTAATACACCGGTATTACGGGATGTTGTTTATTTATGGTATTTTCCTCCGCTTGAAATCTGATAAGCACGATAAATCTGTTCAAGCAACATAACACGGGCAAGCTGATGCGGAAACGTCATCTCAGACATTGAGAGTCTGAAATCTGCACGGGATTTAACAGCGTTGCTAAGACCGTGAGAACCGCCTATTATGAACACTATGTTACTGAAACCCTGTACAGCTGCAGAAGAAAGATGTTGTGCAAGCTTTTCTGAAGGCATCTGCTTACCTTCAATACACATAGCATACACTTTTGCTCCTGCAGAAATTTTAGATAAAATTTCCTTACCTTCGGTTTCGAGTGCAGAGCTTATTTCCGACTCGGAAGGATTCTCACTGATACGGTACGGAGTGAGTTCAACAACATTAAGTTTACAAAAAGCCGAAAGACGCTTTATATACTCATCGCAAGCATCTCTGAGATACTTCTCTTTTAGCTTCCCTACACAAATAACCGTTACACTCTGCATTAAAGCACCACCATTTCCGCGTTGTCGCCGCCTGCAACCTTTAATATGTAATCCTTAAACTGAACAGCCCCTGCACAATCAAGTGCCGATTTTGACGTCTGATAGGCTAATTCAGGAATGTTGTTTTCTTTACTGAGATGCCCTAACATAATTCGTGTTGTTCCGTTCTTGACAAGCTCAGTTACAAATTTACTGCAATCAATATTTGACAAATGTCCGACATCAGAAAGTATACGTCTTTTTAATAAGTACGGATAGCTTCCGTTTCTTAACATCCCGATATCATGGTTAGATTCAGCAAGAATAAGATCGCAGCCGCATACGGCATTTTTCATTTCATCAGTTATAATTCCCGTATCGGTAGCAACAGCAATTTTGCGTTCATCAGATGTAGTAACAACATATCCGCAACTGTCTGCAGAATCGTGAGAAGTATTAAACGGAACAATCAACTGATCACAGCACTCAATACCCTGTGCATCAATAGGGTTAATTTCAAAACTGCCGTTAGCAGTACCCGATGCAATAAGTGCATCAATTGTTCCCTGTGTTGCATAAACAGGAATTTTGTTTTTTGAAGCAAAAACACGAAGACCACGGACATGGTCGGAATGTTCATGGGTAACAAAAATTGCACTGATGTCAGCAGGGCTGACACCAATGCAATCAAGTTTTAAACCGATTTGTTTGGCGCTGACTCCTGCATCTATCAATACTCCGCCGTTTGCGGAACCTATATAAGTACAGTTTCCGCTGCTGGAGGAAAACAAAGAAGAAAATCGCGCCATACTACACCTCAATTATATTGCTTCAGATTCATCATTACTCTTGATATCTGCAGAATCTTCGCGCCAGATATCGGCACCGAGCTTTTTGAATTTACCGACTACATTATCATATCCGCGATAAATATAAATGGTATTTTCAATGGATGTAGTTCCCTTTGCAACAAGTCCTGCAATAATCATTGCGGCACCCGCACGCAGGTCATCAGCTTTAACAGGTGAGCCGTTAAGAGTTTCAACACCTTCAATAGTCGCAGCTTTTCCGTTAACTGAAATCACAGCACCCATTCGCGTAAGCTGTTCAACATACTGGAATCTGCTGTCCCAGACACCTTCAGAAACAATGCTTGTACCGTCAGCAACTGCTAACATCGTTGCAAACTGCGGCTGCATATCAGTCGGGAAACCGGGATGAGGCATTGTTTTAACATTACACTTGCCGGGTCTGCCGTTGCCTTTTACAAATACACAATCGTCATATTCTTTAACCGTTACACCGCACTGAATCAATTTTGCGGTTATTGACTCAAGATGCTTAGGAATAACATTTTTGATAAGAACTTCGCCCTTGGTTGCTGCAGCAGCTACCATAAATGTACCTGCCTCAATCTGATCAGGAATGATTGTATAAGTGCAACCGTGCATATGCTCAACACCGCGGATTTTAATAACATCTGTACCTGCACCGCGGACATCGGCACCCATAGTGTTAAGAAAGTTTGCGAGGTCTACAATATGAGGCTCTTTAGCTGCATTTTCAATGATTGTAAGTCCCTTTGACTTAACAGCAGCAAGCATAAGGTTGATTGTTGCGCCAACTGAAACAACGTCAAAATATACAAGTGCACCCGTGAGTTCCTGCGCTTCAACGTTAAGCATTGCATTTTCCTGGAAATCTACTTTTGCACCGAGAATTTCAAATCCCTTGATGTGCTGGTCGATGGGACGAACGCCAAAATTACAACCGCCGGGCATTGCTACCTTAGCACGGCCGAATCTGGCAAGCAAAGCACCGATAAGATAGTAAGAAGCTCTGAGATGCTTTGTCATATCGTGAGTAACTACATATGAATTAATTGTAGAAGAGTCAATTTCATATGTTGTATCATTAATCTTTTTGATTCTTGCACCAAGCTGATGAAGAATTCTTATCATCATATCAACGTCACTGATAGACGGAACATTTTCAATAACACAGACATCCTGCGCGAGAATGACTGCAGGAAGAATTGCAACAACGGCATTTTTGGCACCGCTGACGGTAACTTCACCGCGGAGAGGATTTCCGCCATTAATAAAAATCTTATCCATCTTGTCCACTCCCTCTGAAATATTGTTTATATAAAATGAAGAAATATCAATAATAATTCTTTGCAATAGTACACAATTTTACACCTAGATAATTATAACACCAATTCTCTTCCTATGCAACAAAAATTTATTTAATAAAAACGATTAGCTTTCATTTAAATAACACAATATATTGTTATTCAGCATTGTTCTGTATTTATATTTTGTGTTTTAAGCATTGTTTTCATTTTCTAATACAAAATTTTCATCATATTGTACAAAAAAGAAACTTATTTATTGTTTAAACACTATATATTGACAAAGCATTAAAATCTATTGTTTTATACTACGACACTATTATAAACCATAAATTAATTTAAAAACAAAAAAAGGAGTGAAAATTCACTCCTTAAATATTTTTGTTATAAATTATGGTATCAACTACCCTTTTTGCGCTCTTTCCGTCAGGTGTTCCGAAATTAAAATATTTAAAATCATACATCCTTTTTTGATATGTATTGGAAACATTATTATTAATCAGATTAAGCAGAGTCTGAAAATCCCTTGCAACAGGACCGGGAACATAAGACTCGTAATCTGCATAGAAAGCTCTGTCTGAAGTATACTTTTCAAGATCAAAAGCATAAAAATAAACAGGCTTTTCAAGTAAAGCAAAGTCCATACAGATAGAAGAATAGTCCGTAATCATAATATCGCAGATTCTCATAAGAACACTCAGATTGGTATAATCACTGACATCAGTTGCACCACTAAAATTAACGCTACTGTTACGAACCTGCGGATGAAGTCTTATAAGAAGTTGTGATGTATCACCGAATCTGTCATTAAAAGCTTTAACATCAATACTGTCAAGAAGTTGTGAATCATCTTCTCTGTTATCTCTGAATGTCGGAGCATAAAGCACAAGACGCTTACCCTTACATTCGGGATATAATTTATCAAAATCAGCTCTTAATCTGTCTTCATTGATTTTTTTAAAGAAACAATCCGTTCTCGGTGCGCCAAGCGGTAAAACCTTGTACTTTGATACACCGAATGCCTCGGCATAAGTTTCCTGCACCTGTTCAGATGAGCATACAACATAAGTCAGCTTCTTATTGCCCTGAATTTCAAGCTGACGGATTTCTTCGGGCTGCTCAATATGCAAGCCGAAGCGCTTAAAAATACCTTCTGCGTGCCAGAGCTGAGTGATCACAGCATCTTTCTTGAAATTTAGCTTTGCCATCGGCATAAAATTATCATTCATAAACACGAATGCAGAAGTAGCAAGATGATAAGCATTAACGGTAAAAAAGCGCAAAGCTTTAAATATGCTGACAATAAGCGTAAGCGGACTTGTCCTGTCAATTTCAAGATCCTTGCATGAAATCTTGTGAACGAAGAATTCATCACGCATTATCACTTCATTCATTACTGCACCGAGACTGTCATTAAAAGCTTCGTTATGCGGTGACAGAAATGATATCTTGTTTTTTTTCATCGGCATTAAGCGGAATATGTTAAACATAATCGCATAAATGCTGTAAAAAATATTTTTCATATAAACCCCTAATACAAAAGCTCCGTTTAAGGAGCCTTCGTTTATTTTTTATTAACCATTTCGTCGTACTTTGCGCAGACTTCGTTGACATCGCCTGACGCAACGATTTCACCCTTTTTAAGGATGATAGCCTTGTTACAAAGTCTTCTCACCTGATCGGTGCTGTGAGAAACAAAAAGAACCGTAACACCTTTATCAAAAAGGGAGCGCACCTTCTCCTCACTCTTCTTTCTGAATTTTGCATCACCTACAGAAAGAACTTCGTCAAGAATAAGAACTTCAGGCTCAACTGCAGTTGCAATTGCAAAGCCGAGTCTTGCTCTCATACCCGATGAGTAATTCTTGATAGGAACATTTATGAAGTCGCCAAGCTCGGAAAATTCAACAATTTCATCATACTTGCTTTCGATGAATTTTCTTGAATAACCCATCGTAGCACCGTAAAGGAAAATATTTTCCTTACCCGAATAATTCATATCAAAACCTGCACCGAGTTCAAGCAAAGGAGCAATTACGCCGCTTACTGAAACTGATCCTTTTGTAGGCTTGAGTACACCTGCAACAGTCTTGAGAAGAGTACTCTTACCGGCTCCGTTAAAGCCGAGGACACCGAGTCTCTCACCCTTTTCTATGGTAAAAGAAACATCCTTGAGTGCCCAGAACTCAGTATAGTTGAGCTTTCTTGTAATGAGCTTGATGATATACTCTTTGATGTTATCAATTTTTTCACTGTTAAGATTGAATAATATGCTGACGTGGTCAACAACAACAGCCGGTTTTGCCATATTAACACCTCATCAGATATGAAGGATAAATTTATCCTGCTTTTTATAGAAGAAATAGAAGCCTAAAAGGTTTGTAATAACTGCAAATGCGAGTGTATAGAAGAAGCCTGTCCAGTTCCAGTCAAAACCGTTAACAAGAACGCAACTTCTGAACAAATCAGTTATCCAATACAACGGATTGAGCTTGAGCACAAATCCGAACCACGATGCACTGCTTGCAAGATGAAGATTGCTCAGTTTGTAGAAAACGGGAGTGATGTAGAACAAAAGCATACAGAACACATCATAGATATACTCTATATCTTTAAAGAATACATTCAATACACTCAGAATCATACCGCAACCTATGCTCAGAAGGAAAAGGAGCATAAGCGGAACAATGAGTAAGAGAAACTCCCAGGATAAAACGAGGTCTGGATACTGTCCGTGTTGGAAAATATAGAAAAATGCGAAAACAACAACAAGAACGGTAAGCGAGATAAGGAATGTAACAAAGTTAGCGAGAACGTTCGATAGCGGATACACATACTTCGGAACATATACTTTCTTGATAACCGAAGCACTGTTTCTGATAGAACGCATCGCACGTTTTGTTGACTGAGTGAAGCATTCATAAATCAATCGGCCGCAAAGAACATAAATCGGATAACAGACAACGCCTGAGCTTGAACTGCCGAAAACATTGCTGAATACAAGGACAAGAACAATCATTGTAAGCAACGGCTGAAGGAATGTCCAGAAAATACCGAGAAATGAGTTTCTGTACTGAAGCTTGATGTTTTTACGCACTATCTCCTGCACAAGATAACGGTACTTGTATGCGTTTTTGAAATAATTTTTAAATGGGATTTTTTTAGCGTTTGCAACATTTTTACTCATAGTCGCACCTCATATTGTTTTCCATTTCCAATAATATTTCAACATGGAGTGAATGTGAATTGCCAGAAGTTTGTAGTTATGCTTGCTGTCTCTGTTCCATACATGGCTGACAACTGCATCGGGATAAAACACTACACGGGAATATTTCCTTACTTCACGTGTGATATCCGCATCCTCAAAATACATAAAGTAACGGTCGTCAAATCCACCGACTTTTTTAAGAACCGATGTTCTGAAAACCATAAAACAGCCTGATGCATTTTCAATCTCAGTCGGTTTCGTAAGATCGGCATCGAGCATTGCATACTCTTTAAGAAGCTTGCTCGGTGCATCTCCACGGAAACGGCTTGCAATGATATACTTTAAATGGGGATTTTTTTTACCGAGAATCTGAATACTGCCGTCAGGATAACAAATTTTCGGTGCAAGAAGACCGATATCTTTATTTTTATTGAGATAGTCAACCATTTTCTTGACAGCGTTTTCAATAAAAACAATATCAGGATTGATAACAATGTGATAATCGGAGTTAATTTTGTTTATAACAACATTATGTCCTGCACCGAAGCCTACATTTTCTGATTGAACAATCAGTTCAACCTGCGGATAATTTTCTTTTATAAACTCAACTGTTCCGTCGGTTGAACAGTTGTCAACAACATAAAGTTTAAAATCAACATCTTTTGTAAACTCAAAAAGAGTCTCAAGAGTTTTATCTATGGTCGACATATTATTGTATGTAACAATACTGCCTGTAACCATATTTTCCATAAGTAAACCTACTTTCTTAATAAACATCCGATTATATTCACGCGCCACATAACCTTCTGCAAAAGCGTGGTCTTATGACCTGAAACACTCTCTGAATGTCTGCGATAAAGAATATACGGATGATTAATCAGGTGGACCTTTCCGTACTTTTCACCCAACAAACCAATCCACTGATCATGCATAGGGATTTTGTCAGGAAACGGGAGAATATGTTTTTTCATCTCTTTACGAAAAGCCATACAACTGCCCTGATACGAGTTTTTAATAATATTTCTGACCATACCCGTGCGTGTGGCATTAAGAGCAAATGCCCTGTCCCCTGTCGGATTCAACTCTCCGTCAGTAATTACGGCATCATGTAACACTACATCGGCACCTTTGTTGAACTCGGACAGTACAGCCTGAACTTTACCGTCAAGCCATACATCGTCCTGGTCAGAAAGAAAAATATAGTCCCCTCGTGAGTGAGTTACTGCATTTTCAAAATTCTTAATCAGACCGCAGCCTTTACCGTGAACGTATTTAACGCGGGAGTCTGAGCTGATTATATCAGAAAGGACTGAAAAAGTTTCTCCCTGAGGATAATCATCAGAAACAATAAGCTCATCATTTTCACCTAACTGCGAAAGTATGGAACGAACCTGTTCTGCGATGTATTTTTCGCCCTTATATGCTGCTAATACAACCGAAATCATATCAATCAAGAGTCTTCATTGTCGGGAAGAGAAGAACATCTCTGATTGCTGAAGAGTCAGTAAGAAGCATACACATTCTGTCGATACCGAAACCGATACCGCCTGTCGGGGGCATACCGTATTCAAGAGCAGTGAGGAAGTCCTCATCTGTTGTGTTTGCTTCGTCATCGCCCTGTGCAAGAAGAGCTTCCTGAGCCTTGAAACGCTCTCTCTGATCAATAGGATCGTTAAGCTCTGAATAAGCATTTGCCATTTCCCAACCGTTCATAAAGAACTCAAAACGCTCAACATAATCAGGATCTGAGGGCTTTTTCTTTGTAAGAGGTGAAATCTCAATCGGATGATCGATAACGAATGTAGGCTGGATAAGGTGATGCTCAGCAAACTCCTCAAAGAAGAGAGCAAGGATATCACCCTTACCGTGACGCTTTTCGTACTCGATGTTATGCTTGTCTGCAAGTGCACGTGCATCGTCGAGTGTCTTGACTTCATTCCAGTCAACACCTGAATACTTTTTAACAGCATCAACCATTGAGATACGCTCGAACGGCTTGCCGAGATCCATCTCGATACCGTTATAAACGACCTTTGTTGTGCCGAGAACCTTCTGTGCAACATAACGGTAAAGATTCTCTGTAAGATCCATCATACCGTTATAGTCTGTATATGCCTGATAGAGCTCCATAAGTGTGAACTCAGGGTTATGTCTTGTATCGCAGCCTTCGTTACGGAAAACTCTGCCGATTTCGTAAACTCTTTCCATACCGCCGACAATAAGACGCTTAAGGTAGAGCTCAAGTGATATACGGAGCTTGAAATCTTCATTGAGTGCGTTGTGGTGTGTCATAAACGGTCTTGCAGCTGCACCGCCTGCATTGCTTACAAGAATCGGAGTTTCAACCTCAACAAAATTCTCTCCGTCAAGGTACTCGCGGATTGCACGAAGGATAGCTGAACGCTTGAAGAATGTGTCCTTAACCTCAGGGTTAACAATAAGGTCAAGATAACGCTGACGGTATCTTGTATCTGTATCCTTAAGGCCGTGGAACTTCTCCGGCAACGGAAGGAGTGATTTTGTAAGAAGTCGGATTGACTCTGCATGAACAGAAATCTGGCCTCTGCGTGTACGGAAAATAAAGCCCTTAACTTCTACAATGTCACCGATATCCCACTTTTTGAACTCAGCAAATTCTTCTTCGCCGATATCGTTCATACGAACATAAACCTGCATTCGGCCTGTACGGTCAGCAACATCGATAAAGTTTGCCTTACCCATATCACGCCATGTCATAATACGACCGCAGATGCAGACACCGTCAATCTTAACCTGCTCAGGCTTTTCTTCGTCACTGAGCTGTTCAACTTCTTTTTCATAAGCTTCAAATCTTGCAGTTACATCTTCATTGGTAGTGTTCTGCTCTGCCAATGTAATCTGAAAAGGATCCTTACCTGCAGCCTGAAGAGTGTTGAGTTTATCAACACGGATCTGTCTTAATTCGTTGCTATCTTCAACCTTTTCGTTTACAGTTTCATTAATAATTTCCGACATTTTAATTCTCCTTACATAGAAAAGTGCATATTAAATCTGTTTTTAAAAAAGTACAAAACGGGCGTAAGACATAAGTCTCCGCCCGATATATTATTTAGAAATTTCGAGAACTTCAAAGGAAATAACGTTACCGTTAGGCAATGTAACCTTGACAATATCTCCTACTTTCTTTTCGAGCAGAGCCTTACCGACTGCAGACTGATCAGAAATAATTCCCTCGTCAGGATTAGCCTGTGACTCACCGAGAATCTGATATTCTTCAATCTCGTCAAAATCAATGTCACGGATTTTTACTTTTGATCCAACACGGATAGCATCGGTAGTAATTGTGCTTTCGTCAAGAATCTTAGCCTTTTTTAACTCATTTTCAAGCTGATTGATCTTTGCTTCCATCTTTGCCTGATCATTGAGTGCCTCGTCATATTCACTGTTTTCTGATAAATCGCCAAAAGATCTTGCTTCCTTAATTCTTTCGGCAATCTCATCTCTGCCGGTTGTTTTAAGCTGCTCGAGCTCATCAATTTTTTTCTGATATGCTTCCGCAGTCAACAAGATTTCCTGTGCCATAATTTTCATCCTTTCAAAAGCCATTTTTAAGGTAAATATATACATACCTACCAAAGCACGGCAATAACAGCATTATAATAGAAAACAGACCAAAAGTCAAGACATTTCTATTCTGACAAATCCGTTTATGCTTTATAATATGCTGAAAAATCAAAAACATTCATCGGTTTTCGTTTCTATAAGTGCAATTTCCTCTTCAGTAAGTTTTCTGCACTCACCTTCCGGCAAATCTGAATCAAGCGGCAGCAGACCCATTTTTGTTCGTTTAAGCTCAATCACACCGTTACCTGCGGCAGCAAACATTCGCTTTATCTGATGATACTTACCCTCACAGATTTTAATTTCAATCAGAGGATTAGCACCATCTTCAAGACGCCTGAGCTTTGCAGGCAGGCATTTTGTTCCGTCACCGATAGTAATACCGTCAGCGACAAACTGCATCTTTTCATCACTTATTGGCTCAGCCAGACGAGCTTCATAGGTTTTTTCAATATGATTTTTGGGCGAAAGAATGCGATGTGCAAAATCACCGTCATCTGTTATAAGTACAAATCCCGTGGTAGTAATATCAAGGCGTCCTGCAGGAAAAAGATTTCTGCCCTTAAGATCATCAGGCACAAGATCGATTACTGTTTTAACACTTCTGTCATTTGTAGCACTTACAACACCCTTGGGTTTATTAAGCATAAGATAGACAAAGCGCTCAATTTTAAACGGTATTCCGTTAATTGAAACATCATTAACATCGGCGTCGATATGAAAACCTCTGTCGCGCACTGTAATTCCGTCAACCTTTACCTGACCGTCTTTAATCAACTGTTGCGCCTGTTTGCGATTATAAGCGCCCTGAGAGCATATTAACTTGTCAAGACGCTGTAACATTCATTCACCGCCATCAGTTCTTTTCAGCATATTTAAGGCTGAACCAGCCTTCTTTTCCGTTATACACAGTATGTCCCCAACCGTTTGATACCTTGTCAACATAAATAACTGCACCATTTTTAAGCGATCCGACTACCGTTCCACCAACACCCGCTTCACTTCTGAGATTAAGCGACCCGCCTGAGCTGAGTTTTACAGTGTAAGTGCCTGTACTGTAGTTCTGCTTTTTGGTTGTTGTCTCAGTTGTAGTGGTTGTCTTTTTTGTGGTGGTAGTTGTAGATTTTTCGGTTGTGGTTGTTGTCTTTTTAGTGGTTGTAGATTTTTCTGTAGTCGTTGAAGTTTTTGATTTGTCAGTAGAAGAGGTTTCATCTGACGTTGTCGTAGTTGTCGATGTTGTCGATGTGGTTGTACTTGTACTTATTTCAGATGTTGATGAAGACTGTTCTTCGGTTTTGTTCTCAGAAACAGGTTCATCAGCACTTTCGTAAACTTTGATAACACCATATTTACCATTCTGCTTTACAAAAGCTTTACCGTTGATTACGGGTGTTGCATCATCAAAAATAAAATCTACAATAAGGCTGCCGTCATCCTTGAGGATACCGAATTTCTTGTCCTTGCATACTGTAATATGTCCTTCGGAACACTCGTAAGGAGTATCCTCCCCGCCGAGTGCAGAATAACCCCACACTGCGTCATATTCAAACGGTACAACGGTTCTTCCGTTAGAATCAATATAACCCCATTTTCCGTTTGATTTAAATGCGGCAAGACCGTCAGTAAATACGCCTGCACCTGAGTAAACCATACCTGTTACATTACGGCTGTTAGAATAAAGTCCGAACTTTCCGGTCGAATTATATTTACCTGAAATATACTTAACACCTTTAACAGTTTCCGGCAAAGACGGGCTGAAATCCTCTTTCTGAGTTGAACCGTCTTCAGTAACTACAAATAATGCCGAGGAATTATCAACATTCCAATAATACTCATATTTTTTGGAGTTGTACTTTTTACGAGCAGACTGGGTATCGAATGTATCACTGTGGATATACGTCTGCTTTTTATCTTCACCGTCAATCTTAACGCCGAGGAAATCGTCACTGTTACGGATTGCAAAAATCTCGTCATATTCTGCAGGAATAACAATTTCACCGTTAAAATCAATGATACCGTATTTGCCGTTAATCATAATTCTGAAGTACGGTGCGAAGCTGATATCGTAATGACTGGTGTTTTCATTAAAATCTGCTCTGACAAGCGGTTGAATCGCCTGCGCGCTAATCTCCGGACGGATTGCCCAATCGGGAGTAAAATTAGAAACATCAGTATTATCCTTGTTTTTATCTTTATTGTCGGAGCAAGCCGCAAAAGCGGTAAAAACCGAAACAAAACAAAGCATCAAAGCAAGAATCCTGATTGCAAGTTTTTTGGTCATTATGTTCACCTCACAAATATTCACTTTATTGTACAATTTTCGACAGATAAAGTCAATCATTTAAGATGTTTTTGTTGTGAACTTAATGTAAACAAAAAAGGACGAGCCGAAGCTCGTCCTTGAAATATTGAATTAAACTTATGCAAGCTCTGCGAAGTACTTGATTGTACGAACCATCTGGCTTGTGTATGAGTTCTCGTTGTCGTACCAAGAAACAACCTGTACCTGATATGTGTCATCGTCGATCTTAGCAACCATTGTCTG
>JAZROM010000014.1:0-4199 GCA_045648745.1 Acutalibacteraceae bacterium
AACCGCTTCTCAAGAGTATTCCCTCGAGGCAGCTTTGACATTATATCAAACACATCCCCCTTTGTCAACACTTTTTTAAACTTTTTTTCAATTCTTTTTTACTTCGTTCAACGCTTCCGTGCGTTCCAATGCATATCTGCCTATTTTGCCTTTTTTGCCTTTTTTGTATACTATATATTGTTTTTATTTCTCTTTTCACTGTTTTTCTCTATATCTAGATTGTTTAAAATTTCTGCCCTTTTGTCTGTTTTTAGATAAAAAATTCCCTCAGGAGGGTTCCTGAGGGATTAGAATTTTTATTAAAGTATAATTCCGATTACTGTTGCGATAACGCAAAGAAGCAAGCTGATTGCATACTTCTCGATCCAGGCTGAAAGAAGGAAATACACTGACGGAATAAAAGCAAGTACCTTTACAATCACATTTGTGTTCTTATCCTTGCCGTATACGAGATCCCAGTTGTTGAGTGCATCCTCGTAAAGCGGAGCGTTGTTGCAGATGAGTGAAACACCGAGATAGAAAAGCAAGATATAAATCCAGAAGATCGGTGCGTCTGCAGCTGCGCGTACAACGAACAATCCGAGATAACCGCCGACTAACATTCCGTAGCCGAAAACTCTGTTCATAAGACCCGGAAGCCAGCAGAGGAAGAATGTTGTGTTTCTGTTCTTTGTGAAGTCGTGGTCAACGTGACCGCAGAGCTCATTTGCCTGAAGGTAACGTGCATCCTGAACAGGTACACCGAGGATACGGCAGAAGAGATGTTCCCAGAAGCCCTTGAGGATTGAACCGATAAAAGTAATATACTTTGAAACTATATAAATCTTGTCCATTATATATCACCTATTCCTTCCATAAAGAGTTCTTCGAAAGTGATTTCGCCCTTGATGCAATTCTGAATAGACTCTTCAAGAGTCATATTCTGCTGCTCAAAGATTGAAACGATTCCCTCGTAAGTAGCGTTGTCACCGCCGATACAAGCGATGAGTGCCGCTGTGTTAAGCACTTCAAGTGAAACCTGAGTGCCTGAATACGCGTTCTGTAATGTGATTTCATAAGCCTGTTTTGAAGCCTCAAGTGCAGACTCTTTATCTTCAAGAAGCATATATGCAATTGCCTGCTGACGGTAGATTTCTGCATCCGTGCCGAGAGCAATGCCTTCCTTGCAGAGTTCTACGCACTCTTCAAACTTGCCCTGACGGCGGAGAATTTCTGCTTTAACGCTGTAGTAATCAAGTCCGTCGGGATTTTTCTTCTTCATCTCTTCACAACGCTCATCGGCAACATCAAAGTCGCCCTGAATGATGTTCGCCTTGATGGCGTAATAATAAGCAGTTGTGTCGTTGACGTTTCTTTCAACAGAGTCTTCTGTGATTTCGATAAGTCTGTCATAATTCTTGTGCTCCCAGAGAAGTGCCATATAGCTCTGGTTGTACATGTACTTGAATTCACCCGCAGCCTCGTATGCTTTTTCGAAGTAGCCTGATATTTCCTCAGCGCTCTTCTTTGCATAATAGGCTGTCATAAATCTGTGATACTCGTTCATAGTAACCTTAGCCGGAGTATCGTTTTCAAGTGAATCGATGTAAGCCATAGCCTCATCGTACTTGATTTTAACCTCAGATGTCTTTTCATCTGTATAAATGTATGACTGCCACTTTGCAGAAACAACACTTGCATAGTCTGTGATTTCTTTGCAGAAGTTGTAAACCTTTTTAATGTTGGCATTTGATTTCTTGTCAAGATTATCAACACCGATGATGTTTTCAACATACTGAATGAAAGCCGTTCTCTGACTTTCACCGATTGTGAGTGTATCCGCATAAGCAGAAAGCAAAACGCGGAGCGAACGGTTACCGTCGGTAAAGATATCCTTTGCCGTGTGGTTTTTGTTGATTGCCATGAACACAGCATTGATGCCTGAGTTTACGGTTGAAACCTCTTCACTGATTGCACTGCATTCTGCAACTGCATCATCGTAGCGTCTGTCTTCAATGCATGACTGTGCCTTGATAATATGGCCTGTGATTCCGCAGGTTGTTGCACAGACAAAATAACCGATTGCTGCAACAAATACCATAAGAAATGCAAGAACGACATGGCCGACGCCATAGTTTGTACGCAGGAATTTTCTGCGGCAGTCGTTACAGTAAAGGTCGCTCGGGCTGTTGCCTCTGTGCTTTCCGCATACAACGCAAAGACCGTCATCGTTAGGGTCTGCCGGCTCCGCCTCTTCCTCTTCTGCTGTTTCGGGTTCTGCTGTTTCTTCAGCCTGTACAGGCTCTTCAGCGTCTGCCGGATCTTCGGACAGATTGAGGTCTTCAACTGTTATATCTTCCGTCTGTGTTTCGGGTACGGCAGCGTCCCACTGCCATTCGCCGTCAGAGCCTGCTTCTGTTTCAGGCACTGTGTCAAGCTCTTTTTCCTCGGCTGTTCCCTCGGGGAAAGATTTTTCCTTATTTTCGTTTGACAAAGGAATTCCTCCTTTTTAAAATATATACAGTTTATAATAACACTAAATAAGATAAATTTCAATCAAAAGATTAAATTTAACGAAATATACATATATTGCTTGACGAAAGTGTCGGTCGGGTTTAAAATTTAACGTAGGATTATTACTGTCACCCTAAGGAGATGATTTTATGGCAACAGGTTACCCCACATCGTTAAAGCACTTCCGTGACCGTCAGGAGCCTCTGCGTTTCAGAGATGACGGCACATTCAGAATATTACACCTTTCAGACATTCACGAGGTTTCACCCGAAATGGATGATGACGAAAATCCCGAAATCCCAAAGGCTTGTTCGCGTGAGACTGTCAATGTTATTGAGCAGTGTATCGAACGCACACAGCCTGACCTTGTAGTTTTCGGCGGAGACAACATCAGCGGCTACTGGGAAGAATACACTTATGATTACCTTGTTGAAACAATCAACAAAATCACAGAACCCGTCAGAAGACGCAACATCCCCCTTGCAATTGTTTTCGGCAATCACGATTCCGAAGGCGAGGAGATAAGACCGTTTATCCGCCGGGAAAACCACATCAACCTCTATGCAGATTATGAAAACTTCCGCGGTTGCTACAACGAGGAAGATGTTTTCGGTTGCGGAAACTACAGTCTGCCCGTTATGTCGCACGACGGTGAAAAGGTTTCGTGGAACATCTGGTGTGTCGATTCCAACGACTACATCAGAGACGAAAACCACCTCGTAATCCACGGTCAGGGATACGCTTTTGTTCACGATGACCAGATTGAATGGTACGAAAAGAAAGCCGCGAAGCTCAAGGAGGAAAACGGCGGTATTCCCGTTCCGTCCATACTTTTTCAGCACATTCCCGTGCATCAGGAATTTGACCTTTTTGATTTTACGGACGGTGAGACCGAGGGCGGTATTAATAAAAACGGAAAGACGCTCACCCCGAAAGAGGGCGCAATCCTTGAGGGCGTTGTCCGTGAGGCGCCCTGTCCTCCTGAAGAAAACCGTAAACAGTTTGAAAGCTGGAAAAAGACGGGCGATATGGTTGCTGCATTCTTCGGCCACGACCATGTAAACACTTTTGTTGCCGAGATTGACGGAATTAAGCTCATACAGACAATCGGAGCAGGCTACCACACTTACGGTAAGGAAAGAGGCGGCAGACTGATTGTTCTGCACGAAGGCACAAGAGACTTCGACACCGAGACATTGGTTGTTGAAAGAATAACCGATTACGATATATAAAAAATCACAGCAGAGAGGCAAACGCTTCTCTGCTGATTTTCATTCGGCAAAATCCGGATTCATCGCAAGTGTCGAACCCGGAACAAATTAAGATTGTTGCTCCACTTTATTTGCACAAGCACTTGCATTTTGTCGCAGTTTGTCATATAATTTTATGGGTAAAAACAATATATCTAACGGAGGTTTTTAAAAATGAAAAAAGAAGTTTTAGTTGAAACATCTGCACGTCATATCCACGTTTCAAAGGCAGACCTTGAAACACTTTTCGGTGCAGGTTACGAATTGACAAAGAAGAAGGACCTTTCACAGCCCGGTCAGTTTGCTTGTGAAGAGAGAGTTCAGGTTATCGGCGCAAAGGGCAGCTTCCCTGCTGTTTCTATCCTTGGCCCCACACGTCCCGACACACAGGTTGAGCTTTCAGCTTCTGACGCTCGTTCAATCGGCATTGTTGCTCCCTGCCGTGAGTCAGGCGAC
>JAZROM010000015.1:0-12037 GCA_045648745.1 Acutalibacteraceae bacterium
CAATGGACGGTGCGAATGTCGAGATTCACGAGGCAGTAGGTGAGGATAACATCATTATCTTCGGTATGAGCACACCTGAGGTAAATGACCTTAAGAGAATCGGCTACAATCCGAGAAACTACTATCAGAACAATGCTGATATCAGACGTGTTGTTGATTTTATCAATAACGGTATCGCAGGCAAGACATTCCCCGAAATCGGCGGAACAATCGTCAACCACGACCCGTATATGGTTCTTGCAGATTTTGCAGATTATAAGACTGCGCAGCTCAAGGCTGAAGAACTCTTCAAGGACAGAGATGCATGGAACAGAATGTCACTTATGAATATTGCAGGTGCAGGCCGCTTTGCCTGTGACCGTGCAATCAACGAGTACGCTCGTGATATCTGGCACACAGCCCCCCTCAACCCGATTGAAAAATAAAAAACAATCAGACAGGCAGAGTTTCCTCGCGAAGCACTGCCTGTTTTTTGCAAAATTTAATTTGTCGGGATGATTTAAGATAAGCAGAATACCCGGCTTCTCTGGCTTAAAGTGAGGGGAACTGCGCTCACGCGATGCCCTGTAAAAACAGATGCTTTCGGTGTTTTGTTGCTGCCGAATATAAGCCAAATAAAAAGGACGCTTCATACGAAGCGTCCTTAATTTATGTATTAGACTTATTCGCCCTTCATGCCAAGGAGTTCAACCTTACCGTCGTAAACAGCCTGGCTGACCTTGATTGAATCGAAGATAGCGGCTTTGATACCGTCTTCAGTAGCTCCGAGTTCCTTACTGTACTTCGGATCGATGAAGAGGTTGATATCCATAATATCTGCAAGTCCGTCAACGTCAATACCGCTTTCAATGCCCTTTTCAGCATATTCCTTCTTGACCTTGCCGAGACCCATACGCATCATCCACGGGGGAACGCTGATGATCTTTCTGTTCTCGCCCATGCCTCTTGCAGCGTAAACAATCTTGAGGAACTCTTTCCATGTAAGGTTGTACATGCTGATAGGCCATGCCTTAGCACCCTTTGACTTTTCAGCAGCACCAACAATAACCTCACCAACCTGACGAACTGTAAGCATTGCTGTACCGCCGCCCGGATACATTGTGCAGGGGAGCTTATCCATCATCTTGATCTGCTCAATAAGGATAACCCATACAGGCTTTCTGCCCGGCTGTGTGCCGAAGATGTACGGAAGCTCAAGAACAGAAACGTCGAAGTTCTCGTCTGCGAATGAGAAAGCAACCTCTTCCTGGTCGATACGGCTTCTGATGTACGGATGCTTCTCAGTAGCCTTGAGTTCAGGATAGTTCTTGTGAAGGAATGAGAAGTATGAACCGAGGATAACTGCGTTCTTCATACCAACTTCCTTACAAAGGGGAAGAATTCTCTTGAGCGGAGCGATGTTGTACTTGTAGTAAGCATCGTAAACGGGAGCAGGCATTTCAACTCTTTCGTCAATACCTGCAGCGAAGATGAATGAATCGTAGCCTTCAAGCATTGCCTTGATTTCTTCATCTGACTTTTCATAGATATTGCAGAACTCGATGTCCATCTCAGGAGGAATCGGAGCTCCTTCGGGAAGGGGAGGAAGAGCAACACTCTTAACCTCGTGACCTCTTTCAATAAAAATTCTTGCAGCCTCACAGCCGAGAAGGCCTGTGCCGCCAATCATAAATACTTTCATTACTGTGTAACCTTCTCCTTAAAGTTATCGAAGATTTCAGGTCCGTAAACATTGTTTTCGCCCTTACGGTCCCAAACCTGTGCAAAGAACGGGTTGATTCTTGCTTCTGTGTCATAGTCCCACGGCCACGGAAGCTCTTCCGGACACCAGTGACCGCCACGAAGTACAAGGTTCGGAGACATCTCGAACTCGTTACCTCTTGCACTTACCCACTTAACGGGTGTGTACATGTCAACTATTTCAGTTGCGAGACACTTACCGCCACGGAACTCAGCAGCCTTCTGAAGGTCTTCGAGTGTAAGTGAATCAAACGGCTTTGTCTCGTCATAACCGTGGTCAAGAACAAGAACGTCACTTGCAGTCTTCTTCTTTGACGGGATGATGATATCGAACTTATCCCATGTCTTCGGGATCTTGTTGTATTCTTCCATGCTGCCGTAGTAAGCCTTGATTCTTACGTCAACATTGTTTTCAACCCACCAGATTGTACCGTACTCAGGAGTCTTAGCAATGCTCTTCATCCAGAGCTTAACGATAGGAGCAAACGGCTTTGCAAGGAATGCGAGCTTGTAGAAAGACTCAACCTTGTTCATCATGCTCTTGAAATACTGCTTAACGGGGATGTTAGCACGGAAGTGGCAATACTTCTCGAGCTCGTCGCCGTCGTAGTACCACTGGCCGTGGAAGTTGCGTGTTGTGAACCAGTGCGGGTCAAAGAGCTTTTTGGGAGAACCGAGACCGAGTGTACCGAGAAGAAGTTCTTCAAACTCGTAGTTAGTGATTCTGTACTCTTCACCTGAACCGATGTTGTAGAATCGTCTCCAGAATTCCTCAGGAATGTCGTCACCGCAAACATTAGCAAGAAGACGGCCTGAGTCTTCAACTGTAGCCCACTCAAGAACGCCGTTGATGGGAACGTGGTACATGATAGGCTCAAGATTCTTAAGGATAGCAGGATAGAGGATACCTGACTGACGAAGAGAAACCCAATGCTTAAGACCTGATTCAGCAAAAACAGCCTCAGCCTTGATCTTACTGATTGCATAGTGGTCGTAAACGCTTACCTTGAGCGGGTCACCTGTTCTAGCCCAGTGGATAGGAGCGTTACGGTCACCTGTCTCAGCAACAGTACCGATGTAAACAACGTGAACTGCATCGGGATCGGGCTGTGCTTTGATAGCCTTAACGATGTTCTGAGCAGCTGCAACGTTAGTCTTCTGTGTCTTAACGGGATAGTAGTCAGCAGCGGGAGAAACCATACCGCCAACGTGGAGAACATAGTCAGCACCGTTAACCATTTCAAGAACGTCTTCGTACTTTGTAAGGTCACCCCAAACAAACTTAACTGAAGGATCGTTCATGTAGGGCTCAAACTTCTTGCGGTTTTTCTCGCTGTCACGGTTGAGCAATACGATGTTGTACTGGTCCTTTTTCTTATAGAGCTCTAAAAATCCCTGGAAACCCATTGTTCCCGAAGAACCTGTAAGAGCTACGGTTTTCTTTGCCATAGGAAACACCCTCCTGAAAAATAATTTTTTTGCACTTAATTTTAACATATTTTGATAATTCCGTCAACGAAAAAAGATATATTTGCAAAAATAAATGCCCTACACTATTGAAAAAGTGTCACAAATGGTGTTATAATAGGTTTGCTTGAAGAAGAGATAAGAAATTATTTCGATTTCACGCACACTTCTTCACTATTACTTATTACAACAAATATGGGGGCGTAGCTCAGCTGGGAGCCCGAAGCACTCAGAAACGCACCCTACACCGAGCAATTGAAAAAAACTAAATATTTGGGGGTGTAGCTCACTTGGGAGCCCAAAGCGCTCAGAAACGCACCCTACAAAAATTTAATAAAAATCAATTACTTAGTGTCCCTAATCATGGGGGTGTAGCTCACTTGGGAGCCCAAAGCACTCAGAAACGCACCCCACCAAAAACTTAATAAACAAATTACTCAGTGTGCCCTCATATGGGGGCGTAGCTCAGCTGGGAGAGCGCTTGAATGGCATTCAAGAGGTCAAGAGTTCGATCCTCTCCGTCTCCACCAACAGCATACTGAGTAATTATTTTTTTGCCTGCTTTTAGAGTGGGTGTTTTTGTTTTTTATGGGTTAGTTGGCGGATTTATTGAATTTTTTATATTTTTTTGGTATAGTTAAAGAAAAAGTTTTCAAAAAGTATTGACTGTAAAGTAACTTTATAGTGTATTTTAATGGCGAAAGGATGTGTTATGTATGAAAATCAATGAAGTTGAAGAGTTATTAAATACTCCAAGAGCCAATATACGCTATTATGAAAAAGAGGGACTCATAAATGTTTCGAGAAAAGAAAACGGTTATCGCAATTATACTGAAGAAGATATCGCAAAATTAAAAAAGATAATCATTTTCAGAAAGCTGGGTATTTCTGTCGATAAAATAAAAGATTTATTGAATGGCGATGCTGAACTTTCACAGATTCTTGATGAAAGTATTGTAGAACTCGAAAAGCAAATTGAAGAACTTAAGGGTGCTATTGAAGTAAGCAAGGAAATTAAACATAACAATGTTTGTGCAGAAGAGTTAGACGAAACATATTATTGGAATCTTATAAACGAAAAAGAAAACAACGGGCAAGGCTTTCCGGATACTTGGCAGGATTTTTTAGGAGCAGAACTTAACATTTTTGATATCATGTGGAAAAGAGTATTTTTACTGGATTTCAAAAAGTATCGTGACCGTTGGGGATGGAAAAAGGCTTTTGTATTTATTTTTATAGTTTTAATTATACGAGGATTATCAAAAAAGTTTATATGGCACGAAAGTTTTTTGGAAGGATTCTTATATCCTATAGGATTGTTTTTGACCGTTAGTATGATTTTTCTGCCTATATTTTTGATTGGAAAAAAGTATCCAAAAGTCGGAAGTGCTATTATGACCGTAATCTACTTTCTTGGTATCGGCATTCTCGCTTGTATATTTTTAGTATTAGGTATAGGTGTTATTAAAGGATTATTTTTTAACTAAGTATAGTAAAACCGAGCAGAGCCTAAAAACTCTACTCGGTTTCTTTATATTACGCCACCTTATCAATACCCACCATAAACTGCTCAAAATCAATATTAAACTCAACTTTCGACTTATATCCTCTGCAAACATCAACCCATTATGTGGGGTGCGTTTTTGAGTGTATCGGGAGAGCGCTACACTGGCAGTGTAGAGGTCATGGGTTCGATCCCCACCGTCTCCACCAGAAAAACCACTCCTTCGGAAGTGGTTTTTCAGTTTTATTCGACTTATAGTGAACAAAATGTCACAAAACAAAGAGTAAAGAATCACACGTTTCTGTAAATTTAATTTTATCTATAGACACATTCAGTTATGTTTGATATAATGCAAATGAAAGGTAAAATACAGGTGAGTGAACACGGAAAATCGCAACCTGTGTTCGTGAAACTTATTTCAGGAGATGATTTTATGTTTATGAAAATCGTTGCATTTTTTATGTCGGTAATTACTTGCATAGCAAATTTTTTAGGTATCAACACTGTGAAAATGAATAACATCATTTATGACGATTACGCTTACGGAACTCACGAGCGTCATACTTTGGATTTGTATATTCCGAAAAATACGGATGAGGTTGGTCTTGTTCTTTTTATCCATGGCGGTGCATGGATAGGCGGTGACAAGGACGATTATAAAAGTACACTCGAAAAATTTGCCGGTAAGGGCGATTATGCTTATGCCGCAATAAATTATCGTTATATTTGCGATGATGTTGACCTCAATGACCTTATGGATGATGTTCAACTTGCGGTTGATTGCATTAAAAAACTCGGTGAAGAAAACGGAGTCAATATCAATAAAATGCTACTGACAGGTGCCTCAGCAGGTGCACATATGTCTATGCTTTATGCTTATTCGAGGGATGAAGTGTCAGCAATCACTCCTGTTGCAGTCGTAAGCGATTGTGGTCCCACTGACCTTACCGAGGAAAAGTATTTCTTTGACAATGCTATTGGTGACAAGGATGTAATTGCACAGCTTCTTTCGTGGGCGTGCGGTCAGAAGGTTACTTATGAAGCACGTCTTGAGGCAGCGGAAGCAATAAAAAAGGTTTCACCGCTTTACTATGTTGACGAAAACACAGTGCCTACAATAATTAACCATGGTCAGAGAGACAATGTCGTGCCGTTTGATAATGCGGTTGCACTTGATGCGAAGCTCACGGAATACGGAGTTGAACATATATTTAATATTTTTCCGAACTCAGACCATGGACTTTCAAGCGACCCTGATGTAAGGGCGCTTTCTGACGAGCAGATGCTTGAATATATGAAAAAATACCTTTGAGTTTACAGCTGTCACCTTGTGTGGCAGCTTATTTTCGCAGTGCACAGGGCAGTTCTTGTATTCGGTGGAAATTCATTATAAAAAAGGTGTGCTTTTTCAATTTGTTGTAACATTGATTAGTTTTAGATATAATCAAGATGAAAGGGTGATTATGTGAAAGAAATAAAAACAATTCATAATCAAGAACCTGATGTTGAAGTTTTATTTGAATTTCACGGAACAAGAAAAACTCCTGTCGCTGACGGATATCGTCCTCCTCATTTGATAACTGATAATTATCTCACTACCGGTGTTTATCATTATTATGATGTTCAGACAGTTCAACCTGACGGGACGGCGAAAGGAACAATAACTTTTATCACACCTGAAGCATATCCGCATTGTTTGTGGGTTGGTAAAAAACTTAACATACAGGAAGGCGCACGAATTATTGGATATGCAACTATCTTAAAAATATTCAACCCTATTTTATTAAAAGAAGATAATATATAATTAAACACAGATTATAACTGCAACCACTATGTTAAAAAGTGGTTGCAGTTTTTATATATTACGCCACCTTTCAATTCCCACCATAAATTGCTCAAAGTCAATATTAAACTCAACTTTCAGATTATAACCTCTGCTAACCTCAACTCGTTATGCGAGGTGCATTTTTGCGTGTATCGGGAGAGCGCCACACTGGCAGTGTAGAGGTCATGGGTTCGATCTCCACCGTCTCCACCAAAAAACGACAGGCTTTGAATAGTCTGTCGTTTTTTCTTTTATACGGCAAATATCCGGGTTGTCTCATATGTATAAAGAAAATCTTGCAAATCTGCACTAAAGTACAATGTGCAAAGCAAAAAAATGCGATACAATATAATCGATGTATAGCAAATATACATATATTTCCAAAACAAAAGGAGAGTAATATTATGAAAAAATTATTGGCATTGATGCTTGCATTGGTAATGGTTATGGCTCTTGCAGCCTGCGGCAAAGACGGCGGCGAAACACCTGACAACAATCAGCCCGAAACGACTTCTTCAACAACAGAAGCTAAGCCTGCTGAAAAAGAAATCGTTGAAGGCGCTGAAGGCGAAGGTGGAGTTAAACTTTCCAACAGCTATATGGAGCTTTCAATTCCCGAAGGCTACAGCTATAAAATTACTGATGCTAACGAGAAAGAGGGCGAAAGCCAGTTCTGGATTGGGGTTGATATTATAAACGCCGACGGCACCAAAATCGGTGAGCTTGATGTCAGCAACACCGGCAGTTACGATAATGTTGACGAATACGTTCAGTCAGATATCGATTATTACAAGAACAGCAGTTCAATTACATTGAGTGACCCTGTTTCTGAAAAATACGGTATCCTCGACGGCAGATATCTGACCAGAAATAACAGTAACTGGGATGATCATTGCTTCTATGGCTTCTACCTCATTCCCGATGAGGCTGCTGAATACCGCAATGTTCGTGCAGAGCTTGATATCAACGGTTATTCATACCAGGATAAGGAATTCCCCAAGGCGGATTTCACAGACCTTCTCGGCTCAATTGTTATTAAATAATTCAATAAGTACTAAAAGAACGGCGGAGCAATCCGCCGTTCTTTGCACTAAAGTACGATGTGCAATTCTGAAAATAATGCTACAATATACCCGAATAAATATCGGAGGCGTTTATATGCTAAAAATATATAACGAGCAAAAGGTGCGTGACGATTACCGCCGCCTTACGCTTATGCTCATCGAAAAAAACATTTCAATCACAACTATGGAAAGCTGTACCTCGGGTCAGCTCGCATCCCTTATCAGCGATACCGAGGGTGCATCGGGCATTATGAAGGGTGCATTTGTTACTTATTCCAACGAGGCAAAAATCAAGCAGGGTGTACCTGAGGAGATTATCGAAAAATATTCGGTCTATTCCAAGGAAACAGCCTGTGCAATGGCTGATGCCTGCCGAAAGACATATAACGCCGATATTGGTGTCGGTGTAACGGGCTCGATGGGTAACATTGACCCTGCAAACGCCGTAGCATCTGTACCGGGCCAGGTTTATTTTGCATTGAGCACCCGCGACGGCACACGTGATTATTATCTGGAGCTACCTGCACAGGAATCAAGATTTGCCTATAAGCTCGTTGTGGCAAAGGAAATTGTTGACGAGCTTTTCAAGGTTATTGGTGAGTAATTTATGAGCAGATATAAAAAACTTACAATTTTACATTCCAACGATATGCACGGTGACTTTCTTGCCGAAAATGTAGATAACGACCTTATCGGCGGTGTTTCAATGCTTTCAGGCTATGTCAACAAGGTCAGAAATGAGGAAGAAAATACAATCTATTGCATCGCAGGCGATATGTTTCGCGGCTCTGTGATTGATTCGGAGTACAAAGGCATTTCTACAGTGGAAATTATGAACACTCTTTCACCTGATGTTGTAACCCCGGGCAACCACGAAACTGACTACGGCATAGCACATCTTTTATTTATTGAAAAATGTGCAAAGTTTCCCATTATAAATGCTAACCTTTATATCAAATCCAATTCTGCCCGTTTGTTCCGCCCTCATATTGTTGTCGAAGTCGGAGGAATGAAGATTTTATTTATCGGCATTATCACCGAGGGTGTTATGAGTCAGGCAAGGAACGAGGGGCTCGTGGGCACATTTCTTGATGTTCATGAGGCGGCTCAGGAGGTTGGCAGAATATGTGATGCTTACAGATCAACAGACATTGACCTGACAGTGTTGCTGACACATATCGGTTTTGAAGAGGATAAAAGGCTTGCCTCACAGCTTGACCCTGCATGGGGAGTGGATATTATTGTGGGCGGTCATTCTCATACGTTTATTGAAAAGCCGGAAATTGTGAATAATATATCCATTGTTCAGGCCGGTGTCGGAACGGACCGCATCGGCAGATTTGACCTGATTGTTGACACAGACAACAATTGCATTGAAAGCTATGAGTGGCAATATGTGCCCATAACCCCGCAGAACTGCCCCCGTGACGAGGCAATTGAAGCCATTCTCAGTTCATACAAAGAGGCTACCGACCGCAAATATAACCGTTTGATTACACGCTTCAGAAGAACACTCACTCACCCTGACCGATGCAGAGAAACCGAGCTTGGCGACCTGTTCAGCGATATTCTCGCTCAGAGCCTCGGACTTGATATTATGTTTCTGAGCTCGGGAAGCATCCGAGAAGAAAAGCTCGGCCCTCTTGTGCAGTTTCGTAATCTGACTGAGTGCTTTCCTTATGATAGCGGAGTATGTATGCTCACCGTCAATGGCAGTCAGTTACGCTCAATGCTGGCTTATATGCTTCGCGAAGAGGTCTGCAGAGGGGAGTGCAACGGCTTTTTTCAGGTATCCGGCCGTTTAAGGGTTAAGCTTGATGTTTCACAAGGCAGGTTTGCAGAATTGACCTTTGACGGAAAAGACCTTAATGACGAAACATTTTATAAAATCGGATTGTTAAAGTATCATTACAACAGCTTTCAAAAATATTTTAATATACCGATAAATGAAATTGAAGAAAAATATCCTTCAAAAACAGTTTCAACCTCTACAAGAGAAATTATTGAAGAATATCTGTCTTCACGGAAGAATATTGACATTGAAATTGACGGAAGAATAACTTTATTAAATGAATAAGAAAAAAGAGCTGATTTTGTAAAAAATCGGCTCTTTTTTGTGAAAATCTGCACTAAAGTACAATGTGCTTTTTACTTTAATTTAATATAATTACTTTAATAATAGGGTAGTTTTATAGTTAACCCGAAATTTTAAGGAGACTTTTATGGAAAAGAACATCAAAAAACTCACTATTCTTCATTCTAACGATATGCACGGTGATTTCCTTGCAGAAAATGTTGACGATAACCTTGTCGGCGGTGTTTCAATGCTTTCGGGTTATGTCAATAAGGTCAGAAATGAAGAAAAAAATACACTCTACTGTATCGCAGGCGATATGTTCCGCGGCTCTGTTATCGACTCCGAGTTCAAGGGTATCTCAACAATCGAGATTATGAATATGCTCGCACCTGATGTTGTTACTCTCGGCAACCACGAAACAGATTACGGTATCGCACATCTTCTCTTCATTGAAAAATGTGCAAAGTTCCCGATTATAAACGCTAACTTACATATCAAAACAAACGGTGCAAGACTGTTCAAGCCTCACTACATCGCAGAGGTTGACGGAATGAAAATCCTCTTCATCGGCATCCTTACAGAAGAGGTTCTTTCACAGACAAAGAATGACGGTATCATCGGCTCGTTTGTTGATATCAACGAGGCTGCACAGGAGGTCGGCAGAATCTGTAATACATATAACGCGATTGACATTGATCTTACCGTTCTGCTTACTCACATCGGCTTTGAAGAGGATAAAAAGCTTGCCGCACAGCTTGATCCGGCATGGGGCGTTGATGTTATTGTTGGCGGTCATTCGCATACATTCATTGAAGAGCCCGCTGTTGTTAATGATGTTGTTATCGTTCAGGCAGGTACAGGTACTGACCAGATAGGTAGATTTGACATCAACATTGACACGGACAACAACTGCATCGACAGCTATAAGTGGCAGAGCGTTCCTATCAATAAGGAGCATTGTCCGAAGGATGAGGATCTTGAAAATATCCTCAAGCATTACAAAGAAAAAACCGATGAAAAATACGGCAGACTTGTTACTCGCTTCAAGAAAAAGCTTACTCACCCCGAAAGAACACAGGAAACTGCACTCGGCGGACTGTTCTCCGATATTATGCGCGAAAGCCTTGGTCTTGACATTATGCTTCTCGGCTCGGGCAGCGTAAGAAGCACTCAGCTCGGACCGATCGTTCTTTTCTCAGATCTTTGCGAATGCTTCCCGTATGACGATGCAGCTTATATGATCAAGGTTACAGGCGAGCAGTTCAAGAGGATGATTAAGCATATGGTACGTGACGGTGTATGGGCCGGAGAACACTGTGAATTCTATCAGCTTTCAACGGGACTCCGTGTTGATTATGACAGAGGAACTCACGAGTACCTGAGATTTGACTTCAACGGTGAGCCGATTGATGACAATAAGATTTACAAGGTCGGTCTTCAGCAGTTCCACTACAACAACCTTGAAGATTTCTTCAATATTTCATTTGATGAAATCAAAGCAAACGGAACTCCCGTTGTTATTTCAACATCCTGCCGCAGTATTTTTGATGAATATCTTTCAAATCATCAGAATCTTGACCGTGAGATTTCAGGCAGACTTGTTATCAGATAATGAAAAAGCGATACAAGGGTAACGGCGGATTTCTCACAGCTTGGTGCATTAACCTGATATTCGACCTCGAATGGACAATTCCTGCGTGGATAGCACTTGCGCTTCACTTCTTTCTGGATATATCAATCCTCTGGTTTGTCACAGCATTGGTTTTATGGGTTGCGGGTGTCGGTATTAAGACGGCGGTGTTTTCGTGGCTGATACGTGAGGGCAATCGACCCGATCCGCCGAAGAAGAATAAAAATCCGTATTCATCCTCAAACAGTAATTTTATGGGAGGAGATAACAGTGGTAAAAATTAAAAGACTTATTTCGCTTGTATTGTGTCTCTTGATGCTGACGAGCTTTGCGGCTTGCGGAGATGATAACGGCGGTGAAACAACAACCACCACAACAGCCCCGCAGACAACAGAGTCGACAACCGAGCCGACAACAGCAGGCCAGATTCTTAAAGCAGGCGATTTGCTCGGCACACTTTATATGGACTGTAATTCCAATGATTATCAGGGACTTACAGGCAAAATCGAGCACATTAAAACAGGTATGAATCCGAATTTCGATTCGGAGTATTTCAGATTTGTTTCCCCTGAAGAGGGCGTAAAGGTAAGACTTGAAGCAATTATGTATTCCCCGATTGTTGACGGCTTTGAGGTTACGGACACTGTTTTTGAAAGAACTGCAGAAAAGGGAAAGATTTATGAGTTCGAGTGCCTTGTGACCGAAACAATTCCTGACCACCGACTTGTTG
>JAZROM010000016.1:0-7151 GCA_045648745.1 Acutalibacteraceae bacterium
GATATGCCCACAGCTGCTGACATCGAAGAAGGCGCAAAGGTTGACGAAGTTAAAGTAACATACCGTAAAGGTAAGAAGGCATAATTAAGGGAGGTAACCGAAATGAAACTTGACAGAGTAATAGCAGTAAGAAACAATAAAACTATCTACCGTGACGGCGACAAGTGCGTTAAGGTTTTTAATGAAGATTATTCAAAGGCAGACGTTCTCAACGAGGCTCTCAATCAGGCTCGTATCGAGGAAACAGGCCTTAACATCCCCAAGGTTCTCGAAGTAACAATGCTCGACGGTAAATGGGCAATAGTTTCAGAATACATCAAGGGCAAGACTCTCCAGCAGCTTATGGACGAGGATGAAGAGAAGAAGAACGAATACATCGAGCTTCTTGTTGATATTCAGCTTGGTATTCATTCTAAGGAATGTGCACTCCTTAACAAGCTTAAGGATAAGATGAACAGAAAAATCGGCATCAGCGAACTTGATGCAACAACACGTTATGACCTTCATACACGTCTTGAGGGTATGCCCAAGCACAAGAAGGTTTGCCACGGCGACCTCAATCCGTCAAACATCATCATTGCAGAAGACGGCACACCGTATATCATCGACTGGGCACATGCTACACAGGGTAACGCTTCAGCAGATGCAGCAAGAACATACCTTCTTTTCTGGCTCCACGGTGACATCGAAGGCGCAAAGACATATCTCGATATGTTCTGCAGTAAGAGCAACACTGCGAAGCAGTACGTTCAGAAGTGGATGCCCATCGTTGCAGCTTCACAGTCAGTAAAGGGCAATGAGAAAGAAAGAGAATTCCTTCTTTCATGGGTTGACGTTGTAGATTACGAATAAGGAGTTATCAATATGAAAGTAACAGTATGTATCGGCTCTTCATGCCACATCAAAGGTTCACGTCAGGTAGTAGAACAGCTTCAGTACCTCATCGCAGAAAACAATCTCGGTGATAAGGTTGAGCTCGGTGGCACATTCTGCATGGGTAAATGTCAGCAGGGGGTATGCGTAACTGTAGATAACGATTTCTTCTCAGTTACTCCCGAAACAGTAGAAGAGTTTTTCAACAAGAACGTAAAGGAAAAGGTATAATATGCTGATTCAGGTTTGTGTAGGCAGCTCCTGCCACTTAAAGGGTTCGCCCGAAATCGTGGAGCTTCTGCAGAAAGCCGTCAGTGATTATCATCTTGAAGACGAGGTTGCACTTGCCGGCAGTTTCTGCATCGGCAAGTGTAATCGCATTGGTGTTACCATCCAGATTGATGATGATATTCACACCGGCGTAACAAAAGAAAGCTTCAAAGAGTTTTTTGAGCAGAATGTGCTCAACGTACTTGGAAAATAAAGAAGGGAAGTAACGGATAATGCCTAATTGTCTGACACTAAAAAAATCAAACTGCAAAAACTGCTATAAATGTATCCGCCATTGTCCCGTAAAGGCAATCCGTTCTTCGTGCAATCAGGCTCACATCATTGGCAACGAGTGTATTCTTTGCGGTCAGTGCTTTGTTGTGTGTCCGCAGAATGCAAAGGAAATTGTTGACGAGACCGAGAAGGTAAAGGTGTTTCTTCAGTCGGGTGACCCCGTTATCGTGTCTCTTGCTCCGTCTTTTGTTGCAAACTATGACGGTGCAGGTATCAATTCAATGCGCAAGGCTCTTAAAAAGCTCGGTTTCTACGATGTTGAAGAAACAGCAATCGGTGCAACAATTGTTAAAAATGAATATGAAAGAATGATTGAAGAAGAGGAGAGGGATATCATAATTTCCTCCTGCTGTCATTCAATTAACCTTCTTATCCAGAAGCACTATCCGTCAGCGCTTCCGTATCTTGCGGATGTTGTATCTCCGATGCAGGCTCACTGTAACGATATCAAGCAGAGATATCAGAACGCAAAAACCGTTTTCATCGGTCCCTGCGTTGCAAAAAAGGATGAAGCCGAGCATTACGAAGGTATTGTTGATGCCGTACTTACATTCGAAGAACTTACCGAATGGTTAAAAGCTGAAAATATTGAAGTTGAGCAGGAAATGGACAACGACATCTGCTCACGTGCACGTTTCTTCCCGACAACGGGCGGTGTGCTTAAAACAATGAGTCAGGAGAACACAGGATATACATATCTTGCTCTTGACGGTGTTGAAAACTGTATTGCCGCACTTAAAGATATCGAAAGCGGATTGATTCACAACTGCTTTATTGAAATGTCAGCTTGTGTCGGCAGTTGTATGGGCGGTCCGGTTATGGAAAAATACCACCATACGGAAACTGTAAGAGATTATATTGCAATCTCGAAATATGCAGGTGCAAAGGACTTCGAGGTTTCTCAGCCTAAGGCGATCGAGCTTAAGAAGCACTTTGAATTTATCGAACAGCGTTTGCCGTTGCCCTCAGAGCAGGAAATCAACAGCGTTCTTCGTCAGATGGGCAAGTTCAAACCTTCTCAGGAACTTAACTGCGGTTCTTGTGGTTACAACACCTGCCGTGAAAAAGCAATTGCAATCATCCAGGGCAAGGCAGAAAGCTCAATGTGTCTCCCGTTCCTTAAGGACAAAGCGGAAAGCTTTTCCGATACAATCGTTAACAGTTCTCCAAACGGACTTATCGTTCTTAACGACCAGCTTGAAGTTCAGCAGATTAACAAGTCCGCAAGGGAAATTATGAATATCCGCTACGCTTCCGATGTGCTTGGCACTCAGGTCATCAGAATCCTTGATCCTGTACCCTTTATGAAGGTGCGCGACACGGGCAGGGAAATTCACAACGAGCGTGTATACCTTGCAGAATACAAGCGTTACGTCGAGCAGACAATCGTTTATGACCGCGATTCAAGACTTCTCGTGGGCATTATGCGTGACGTAACGGACGAACAATATGCAAAAGAAAGAAAAGACAATATCAGTAAGCAGACCGTTGAGGTTGCCGACAAGGTTGTTGAAAAGCAGATGCGTATCGTTCAGGAAATCGCTTCGCTTTTAGGCGAAACAGCCGCAGAAACAAAAATTGCTCTTGCAAAGCTGAAGGAGTCAATAACCAATGAATGATTTATGTGCTGATATTGGATACAAAAGTATAAATCATCACGGTGAAGAGCTTTGCGGAGATCATGTTGATATAGTTGAGCCGAGCGACGATTCTACAGTTATCGTTCTTTCGGACGGACTCGGTAGCGGAGTAAAAGCAAGTATTCTCTCTACTCTTACATCAAAAATTATATCAACAATGCTCGCAGAAGGTTTGTCTCTTGAAGAATGTGTTGAAACAATTGCAGCAACGCTGCCTGTTTGCTCGGTGCGAGGCGTTGCATATTCAACATTCACAATCATTCATCTTAAAAACAACCAGACTGCTGAGCTTATCCAGTACGATAATCCTCACGCGATTATTATCCGTGATGAAAAAAATTGGGATTACCCCAAAACAGAAATGAATATCGGCGGCAAAAAGATATTCAAATCTGTTATAAATTTACAGGAAAACGATGTTTTCGTCGCAATGAGTGACGGTTGCCCTCACGCCGGAATAGGTATGTCTTACAATTTCGGTTGGAAAAGAGAAGATATCATTGATTTTGTTGAAACTCTTGTACCGGCAGGCTATACAGCAAAAACACTTTCTACTATGCTTGTGGACGAGTGTGACAAGCTCTATGGCTATAAGCCGGGCGATGATGCAACAGCATGCGTTGTCCGCATCAGAAAAAGAGTGCCGATGAATATGCTTTTCGGACCTCCGTCAAACCGTGACGATGCCGACAGAATGATGTCTCTCTTCTTCTCAAAGGAAGGTAAACACATCATCTGTGGCGGAACAACATCTTCAATTGCCGCAAAATTCCTGAGAAAACCTCTCAGACCTACTCTCAATTTTGAACAGAGTGATGTTCCTCCGATTGCAGAATTGGAGGGGGTTGACCTCGTAACAGAAGGTGTTATCACAGTCAACAAAGTTGTGGAGTATGCAAATGATTATCTTGGTGAAAACAAATTCTATGAGCATTGGAGCTTCAAACGTGACGGTGCATCTCTTATCTGCCGTCTGTTGTTTGAAGAGGCAACTGATATAAATTTCTATGTGGGCAGAGCAATTAACCCTGCTCATCAGAATCCCGATTTGCCTATAAATTTCAATATCAAAATGAATCTTGTTGAGGAGCTTTCAAAAGCTTTGAAAAAGATGGGTAAACGAATTAAAGTCAGCTATTTTTAAGGAGTGTGTATTATGAGAAAATTTGACACCAAAGTACAGTATCTTAAATATAAGGTTTTGCGTCAGGTAGCTCACGAGGCATGGAATGACACACTTCTTCAGAATCTTCTCGATATTCCGCAGAAGATTGTACCCGGCAAAACCTCAACGATGCGTTGTTGTGTTTATAAAGAACGTGCAATCCTCGGCGAGCGTGTAAAACTCGCTATGGGCGGAGACAAGGAAAATCCTAATGTAATCGAGGTTATCGACATTGCCTGTGACGAATGTCCTGCAGCAGGTTACGAGGTAACGGATTCCTGCCGTGGATGTCTTGCTCACAGATGTGAAGATGTCTGCAAACGCGGTGCAATTTCTTTCGACCACAACCACGTTGCACATATTGACAAGTCAAAGTGTGTAGAGTGCGGTCAGTGTGCAAAGGTATGTCCGTTTGCAGCGATCGTCAACCGTAAGCGTCCGTGTCAGATTGCCTGTAAGGTAAAGGCAATTTCAATCAATGACGACAATGCTGCAAAGATTGATAACAACAAATGTATTCAATGCGGTGCTTGTGTATATCAGTGCCCGTTCGGTGCAATCAGTGATAAGTCTTATATCATAAACGTTATCGATATTCTCAAGAAGAGTCAGAATAACGAAAAATATAAGGTTTATGCATTAGTTGCTCCTTCAATTTCCAGTCAGTTCACTTATGCAAAGCTCGGTCAGGTAATTACGGGACTCAAAGAACTCGGTTTCTTTACAGTTGTTGAAGCTGCTCTCGGTGCTGATATGGTTGCAATGAGCGAAGCAAAAGAACTAAGCGAAAAGGAATTCCTTACAAGCTCCTGCTGTCCTGCTTTTGTGCAGTATATTAAGTCAGCTTTCCCTGCACTTGTGGCGTATATTTCGCATAATTTGTCCCCGATGGCAATGCTTGCAAAGTATATCAAGGAAACAAGTGAAGGCGCAAAGGTTGTCTTTATCGGACCTTGTACGGCAAAAAAAGCAGAAGCACAACTTGAAACAGTCAAGCCTTATGTCGACGCAGTTCTTACTTTTGAAGAGCTTCAGGCACTCTTTGACAGTAAGGATGTTGATATCACAACACTTGGTGAAGATGTTCTTGATAACGCTTCATACTTTGGTAGAATTTTTGCGCGTTCAGGCGGTCTTTCGGATGCAGTTGTTCAGGCTTTGACAGAGCAGAAGATTGACTTCAAAGTAAAACCTGCTGTATGCGACGGAATCGAAGCGTGCAAGACTGCGCTTCTTAAAAAGAGTAAGAATGTTCTTGATGCAAACTTCATCGAAGGTATGGCTTGTACCGGTGGCTGTATCGGCGGCGCAGGCTGTCTTACACACGGAGAAAAGAATAAATCTGAAGTTGACAAATACGGTAATGAAGCATTTGAAAAAACAATCAGCGATGCTGTCTCAGTTTTAAAATAATTCATAACAAAAAACCTTCCCTTTAAACATCTTTTGTTTTGATGTTTAAAGGGAAGTTGCTTTTTAAGAGGGAAGTATATGTAAAACGAAAATCCTATGTACTATCTGTCCTGTAAGTGAAAGGGAAGAGATTATTGCCGTTTTGTACGAAGCTTGAAGTAGATGCAAATAAAATTTTTTGCACCTGAATTCGAAAAAGTCTGTTGTATTGTGATAAATCGGTTTGTTGTTGAATGTTTCTGTTGCAGATGATATAATAGCTTCAGAAAAATGAATGATTTATTATAAATGGTGAATTTATGGTTAAAGAACTTATGCACGACCCGATTTTTCTCAGCCTGAAATCGGAAGTCGCAACAAAAGAAGATTTACAGGTTGCGCAGAATTTACTTGATACACTTATTGCACACAAAGACAGTTGTGTCGGTATGGCCGCCAATATGATTGGTGTGCGCAAACGCATTATTGCTTTTGATAACGAAGGTGCATATATGACAATGTTCAACCCTGAGATTATCAAAAAATCAGACGCGTACGAAACAGAAGAAGGATGTCTTTCTCTGCTCGGCGGTCCGCGAAAGTGTAAGCGTTTCAAGAGTATAAAGGTGCGGTGGCAGACGGCTGAATTCCAAACCCGTATCAAAACATTCACAGGCTTGACAGCGCAAATTATTCAGCACGAGATTGATCATTGCAACGGAGTGTTAATATAAGATTTAATAAAAAATTATGTGAGGTTCTGGTATGAAATTCAATATAGGTCAATGGGTTCTCAAGCCCGGTGTTCAGACATATAACTGTGAGCAGATACGCAAGATCAGCCTTTCGGAGGACAAAACGGAGCTTTATCTTTTTGTTGTTCCTTACCGTGAGGATATCCGCAGTATGGGCGGCCCTGCTCAGGAGATAGTCATTTCTTCTCCGCAGCCTGATATGATTCGTCTGCAGACGGTACATTTTAAGGGCGACAGAAGAAAATATCCGAAGTTTGAAATTGATGATAAGCGTATTCCGCTTGAATACAGTGAAAGCGATGATGAAATAACCGTTAAATCGGGTAACACAAAGCTTGTAATCGGAAGAAAAACGCCTTGCAGCTTTGCCTATTATTACGAAGACAGAAAGCTTACCGAAATCGGCAGACGCTACGGCACATCAATGCTCAGCTATATTACATCTCCCGATGGTAACTTTATGCGAGGTCAGCTTCAGGTTGATGTGGGCGAAAAAATCTACGGTTTTGGTGAGAGATTCACGCCGTTTGTACGCAACGGTCAGGTGGTTGACTGCTGGAATGAGGACGGCGGTACTTCAACCGAAATCAGCTATAAAAATATTCCGTTTTACATAAGCAACCGCAACTATGGTGTGTTTGTTAACGAATCGGGACCCGTTTCCTTTGAGGTTTGCTCGGAAGCTGTCACAAAGGTGCAGTTCAGCATACCCGGTGAAAGGCTTGATTTTATCGTTATCGGCGCACCTGACCGCAAGGGGGT
>JAZROM010000017.1:0-2709 GCA_045648745.1 Acutalibacteraceae bacterium
AATATTGAATTAAACTTATGCAAGCTCTGCGAAGTACTTGATTGTACGAACCATCTGGCTTGTGTATGAGTTCTCGTTGTCGTACCAAGAAACAACCTGTACCTGATATGTGTCATCGTCGATCTTAGCAACCATTGTCTGTGTTGCATCGAAGAGTGAGCCGTAACGCATACCGATAACGTCGGAAGAAACGATCTGCTCGTCGTTGTAACCGAAGGACTCGTTAGCAGCAGCCTTCATAGCAGCGTTGATACCGTCAACTGTGATGTCCTTACCCTTAACAACAGCAACAAGAAGAGTTGTTGAACCTGTCGGTGTGGGAACACGCTGAGCTGAACCGATGAGCTTACCGTTGAGCTCAGGGATAACAAGGCCGATAGCCTTAGCAGCACCTGTTGAGTTAGGAACGATGTTAGCAGCACCTGCACGAGCACGGCGAAGGTCGCCCTTTCTGTGAGGACCGTCAAGGATCATCTGGTCACCTGTGTAAGCGTGAACAGTTGTCATGATACCGCTCTGGATAGGAGCATAATCGTTGAGAGCCTTAGCCATAGGAGCAAGGCAGTTTGTTGTACAAGAAGCAGCAGAGATGATTGTATCTTCAGCTGTAAGTGTGTTTTCGTTAACTGAGTAAACGATTGTGGGAAGGTCGTTACCTGCAGGAGCAGAAATAACAACTTTCTTAGCACCAGCATCGATGTGAGCCTGTGCCTTTGCCTTTGAGCAGTAGAAACCTGTGCACTCAAGAACAACGTCTACACCGATTTCGCCCCAAGGAAGCTCTGCAGCGTTAGCCATAGCATAGATTTTAAGAGTTTTGCCGTCAACTGTGATTGTACCTGCTTCATCATCAGCTTCCACTGTGTGAAGGTTTTCTCCGATTTTACCACAGTAGCCACCCTGTGCTGTGTCATACTTAAGAAGTGTAGCAAGCATTGAGGGCTTTGTGAGGCCATTGATAGCAACAACATCATAACCTTCTGCACCGAACATCTGGCGGAATGCAAGACGACCGATACGACCGAAACCGTTAATAGCAACTTTAACTGACATTTGAATTACCTCCAAAATAGTAATTATATTTTTTTACCGAGTAGTATTTTATAACTTTTATGGAATTATTTCAAGTGGTTTGTTATATTTTTAACTCAATTTTGAAACTTTTGGTATTCTGTACAAAAACTTACAATATATGCACAAAAACAAGATAATTGTTGACAAATATAAGAGGTGATTTTATTGTCCGTATATAGTATTTATCAACTTTTATCAGTTAATTCACTTGAAATAAGCATTTTTTATTGTATAATTATCTGGAAAAAGAGGTGAAAACATGGGCAGAGTTATTTCTTATACAATTCCTGAAGAATATGACGGTAAAAAAGTTATTGCATATCTGCGTGGAGAAGCAGGTATTTCCTGCAGACTTCTTAAAGCATTAAAAAGGATTGAAAATGGCATAACACTCAACGGAAGCCATATCAGAACAATTGACACATTGCACACAGGCGACACACTTCAGGTTGACCTCCCCTGCCCCGACAGCGAGATTGACCCTGTTGAATTCCCTCTTGAAATCCTTTATGAGGATGACGACCTTATAATAGTCAACAAAGACCCGTTTATTGCATGTCACCCTACACATAACCATCAGGGTGATACACTGGCAAACGCGGTTGCTTTTTATCTTCAATCAAAGGGTAAGTTTTCGGTTTTCCGTGCGGTAGGCAGACTTGACAAAGGCACATCGGGTATTGTTATCTGCGCGCTTAACAAGCACGCGGCTGCGCATATTCCGAAGACTGTCAGCAAGGAATATGTTGCCGTTATATCGGGACAACTTGAGACCAAAGGAACAATTGATGCACCGATTTACAGACCTGACCCGATGAAAACGATACGTGCAGTCGGCGAAGGCGGTGACAGAGCCGTCACACATTGGGAAGTTATTAAGCAGAACGAGAATACTACTCTTGCCCGTATCAAGCTTGAAACAGGCAGAACACATCAGATAAGAGTTCATTTTTCTTACATCGGTATGCCTCTTGTCGGTGACAGTATGTACGGTGAAGACCCGATGAATATCGGACATCAGTTGCTCCATTGCGAAAGGGTCAATTTTACGCACCCGATAACCGGAGAGGCTATATCAATCATAGCTCCGATGCCTGAAGATATGCAAAGGGTTGTTGATGGGATTTAAGAAGAAATCAGTCTGCCGAATCAGATTCTGCAGATTTCTTTTCTGACACCTAATCCACCGCAAGCAGTTCCCTTTTCATCAAGGGGAAAGGCTTTAAAAGTGACTGCTGACCAATTCTTCTCCTTAGGAATCCGCCTGCAAGGTATCTGTTTTCGGATAAAAAGGCTCCGTCGATGGCGGCTGAGGGGTATGGGTTGCGACGCAATCGTTATTAAAAACACACCGACAAATTAAATTTTGCACAAAAGCTAACAGCAAAAGATTGACTTCAATGTCTGTCTTTTGCTGTTAAATTTTATTTATTTTACTTTCCCTTATTATGTCCACATCCGGCTGAATAACGTGACGATCGTTCCGCTGACTACACCGATATTAAAAAACAACAAAAAAGGCAGAAACTTCAAGAGAAGCTTCTGCCGTAATTTCAATATAATTATCTGTTAAGGATAAGCTTTGTAAGCTCAACGGGTTCAACGATTGTGTCACCCTTATAAACACGCATGTTA
>JAZROM010000018.1:0-45168 GCA_045648745.1 Acutalibacteraceae bacterium
TGAGCCATTGGACAGGCAGCTGCGGAAGTCCTTTATATTATGAAATCCTGAAAAGATCATCAGAAAGCAATGAGGGTAATTTCAGAAACAGAATCACAAGCCTTATAGATCCCGAAAAGCTTAAAACTCTCTATCTTGAAATGCTTTGCGAGGTCGGCTGTAGGGTTATGCTGTATACCTTTGCAGAGGATGCGATATGTGACGGGGACAAAATTCTCGGGGCGACCGTCATAAATAAATCGGGTAAAACCGATATATATGCCAAAATCACAATTGATGCAACGGGTGACGGTGATATTGCCGCAAGAGCGGGAGCAGAGTTTGTTCTCGGCCGCGAAAGCGATAATAAAATGCAGCCTGCAACCCTTATGTTTAAGGTGGGCGGTGTAGATTACGACCAAGCTGTATTTTTAGGCTCGTTTGAATCTACTTATGAAACACCGAACGGTGAGCTTCAGGCGCTTGCGAAGCAGCATATTCCTTATCCCGCAGGTCACATACTCACTTACAAAACGACTCTACCCGGAATTGTTACCTGCAATATGACAAATGCTATTGAAATTGACGGTACTTGTGCAGAAGATTTAACTAAAGCAACTCTTACCTGCCGCAGACAGATGGATGATATCGTCAGATACTTAAGGGAGTTTGTTCCCGGATACGAAAACTGTTTTGCCATCAGTTCGGCATCTCTTATCGGCATTCGTGAAACAAGACATTTCAAGGGTAAATACACCTTGACTGAGCAGGATATTCTTGATGCCAGGGTTTTTGACGATTATGTTGTAAAAGATGCTTACTTTAATTTTGATGTGCATAACATTACAGGTGCAGGTCTTGATAAAACAGGTGTACAGAAGCATTTCTCTCAAAAGAACGGTTATACAATCCCTTACCGTTGTCTGCTTCCTGAGATTAAAGAAAATCTTTTGCTTTGCGGCAGAAATATTTCGGGAACACATATGGCACATTCAAATTTCAGAGTTATGCCTATCTGCGTCGGAATCGGTGAGGCGGCAGGCACAGCGGCTGCTGTTTCTGCTTTACAAAATTGCAAGCTGAATGATGTTGCGGCAGAACAAATCAGAGAAATTATAGGGATATAAGTACCGTTTAAGAAAGGTATTAAAGAAAGATAAACTTGAATTTGCGGAGGTTTTGATATGGCTGACCACAAATTTGGAATTATGCAAACCGCTCCGAATAAAGGTAAAAGATATGATGATTATGAGCCACAAAAGTATAATTGCATATCTGTTAACGATGATTATTTGGAAGACATTGCAGCAAGTTTAAGTGATATAGACTTTTACCGGCATACTCTTGATATTTCAGGCAAGGGAATTGCTTATTGTGGCATTACGCTTATTCCGCCAACTTCAATACCGGAAATTATTTCTGTGATTGATAGTATATTCGAGCTTACTGAACTTAAAGAACTTTTGAATAAAGCTTATATCGAGGATAAATGGGTTATTCATTTTGGTATATAAATAAACAACAAATTTCAATTTATCGAACAACACAAAACCGAGTAGAGCATTAAACTCTACCCGGTTATATTGTTATATTTATGATAGTTGAACGTGTGGATTGTCCGTGGGTTGCATTTTTGCGTGTATCAGGAGAGCGCTACACCGGCGGTGAAGAGGTCATAGGTTCGAATCCACCGTCTCCACCAAAAAACCGTAATCATTGTGATTACGGTTTTTTCTTGTTATTCAATTTCAAAATCAAATAATCTGAATTCTTTCGTACCATATGTTGATATGGGGACAAAGCGGATACTTTTAACGCACCAGTCTACAGAATGCTTTACAAATCTCTGATGATTATCGGTGATATGAATTTCTTTCATTTCACCGTTTTCTGAGATTCCCTGAATTTTGTATTCCTTAATCAAGGTTTCGGGCAATTTAAATTTTGTTTGCACCAGAGGATAATTGCAAGGCATGTTATGATAATTACGGTTAAGATCACTATCAAAAATAAGTCTGATTCCGCTTATTTTTATATCCTTATCAAAACGATATTCAATAAAATCCTTTTCTTTTCCTGTCCAGAGATTTTCTTCACCTCTGTCAATTCCGTTGCGGATAACTTCAGCAGAGCATTCCGCTTTTTGGGTAAGCTCCGGCAAAAGTCTTTCTTTCTGCGGAATGTAACAGTCATCTTCCATCAATGTTTGTTGCAGTTTCTTTATATCAACATTTTCAGGTGTAACATTGTCCGTAATTGCCTGAGCTACTGCAGTTCCTAATGCCTGACCCAGAATTGAACAGGTTGCCATTACCCGTGACGAGCTGAGTGCCGCGTGGGTAACGCTGATGTTTCTTCCTGCGAAGCAAAGATTTTTAATGTTTTTTGAAAGCATACACCTGAGAGGCAGCCCCCAGGGTGCGGGTGCAGGATGGAAGATCGTAGGATAACCTTTTTTGTAATAAAAGCCTTCGGGGAAATGGTCATCCATACTCCAACCGGCATATGCAACAATATCAGGGAATCTGCCCTCAGATTCAACATCATTCTGTGTTACTATATGTTTTCCTACATACCGTCTGCTTTCCCTTTTTCCGGGCAGAAATCCTATCCACTCAAGCTCCCAATTTTCCACACCGTGGTCACCGTAGTTTTTCATATGGTCCCACACACCATAGCAAATTTTCAGAAGCTCCTCACGGCATCTGTCAGAATCATGAATACAATCCCATTCTCCGCCGATTTCAATCCACCAGAAATTATTGTTTTTGTCGTGGTCTTTAAATGGCAAATCATCATCCGAAGTGTATTTATATGCCCATTCAGGCGGGGTGAAAGGTACAAAATGATCAGTTTCTTTTATCTGAAAAAGACAACTCATTCCCATAGTCTTCCGATCACGGATATCAGGCGGAATAGTTTCACCAAAATCACTTTTCGATTCTCTTCCGTACATAAATTCCGCACCGGTAAGAGTGGAAAGAATTGAGTCTCCCGAACAGTCGGCAAAATATTCAGCTTCAATAATGTGGAAGGTTTCCGCATTGGATTGCCACGCCTTGACGCTTTGTATTCTTTGAGCGTCTGTTACGCAATCAAAACAACTTGTATTAAGCAGAAGAGTAAGATTTTCTTCTGCAATGGCTTTCTGATAAAGCACACTATCCCACAAAGAATATTTGAGTGACGGATTCTGATAGAAATTTTCAAGCATAATTTCTTCAATTATACCGCCTTCACGGTTATCCTTACCGTGACAACCGCCAATCCACATACGGATTTCGCTTGAAGCATTACCGCCGAGAACAGGTCGGTCGTGAATCAGAACAACTTTAATGCCGTGACGTGATGCGGCAATTGCACAGCAAAGTCCCGCCATACCTCCGCCGATAACACACAGGTCTGTTTTATATTCAAGTGTTCTCATCCTGATTTCCCCTTACTATATTTCTGAAACAAGTTTATTATACATCAAACAACGACAGTATGCAAATTTGTTATTTTTTGATTTCCTTGAAATGATTTCACACTTATGATATAATCACTTCATCCATAAGAATCTGTCGGTTTCAGTTTATCTTTTATCGGAACGATAACCAAGAGTTTTATGTAAAATATCACAGAAATCAAAAGGTGAAAATATGGAAAAACATGACTCATTGCAAATCCTTTTTATCAGACATGCCGAAACAGATTATGATGATATCTCAGACCGTGACCCGAGTGATGGCGAGCTTACCGCAAAAGGTGAACAGCAGTGTATCGAGTTAGGCGAAAAGCTTAAAGATTTGCCGATAGATGCATATATTACGAGTTCTTTGTTGCGCAGCTTTAAAACCGCTGTCGGTGTTTGCAATGCAAAGCCTGACAAGCCTTTGCTTGAAATCAGTGCCGAGCTTGTGGAATGCGGTTGCACCCCCGGTTATTACGGTTGCTGTGAAGAATATCTCCAACGATATTACAAAAACACAAAAATGTGCGAAAAGCTCTTCGGCACCGAGAATTATGAATTTGGCTGTGAGGCTTTTGAGGATAATATTATCCGTGCAGAAAAAGTGATTTCTTACATCAAGAACAGATTTTCTTTCGGTGAACGTGTTGCGGTTTTCAGTCACCATGGATTTCTTGAGTATCTTATTCCTACAGCTTTAGGGGTTAAACCTCATGTTTTCAGATTTTCTCTTGATAATATTTCAATCTCCGTTGTTGAATTTTGTCGTGACGGTAATGCGGTTCTTCGCTGCGTTAACAAATAGAATAACAGATATAACGAAAATCAGCAAATCCCAAATTATCTAATAATGAGACCGAGCAGAGCATAAAACTCTACTCGGTTTTCTTTTATGCCACTTTAACCGGTCCCACCATAAACTTCTCAGAGTTAAAATCAATCTTCAGCTTATACCTTGTGAATTTTTTTAATTTTGCCACACAATCTCACCGTTTATAATAGTAGCTTTGACACAAGAGTTTATCTCCAGCGGATTACCCTCAAAAATAACAATATCTGCATCCTTGCCTTCTTTAAGACTGCCTGATCTGTGATCAACCCTGCATATACGTGCCGCATCAATGGTAATTGCACGCAGAGCAGCTGTTTCACCAAGTCCTTCTTTTGCCGCAATACCTGCACATAAAGGTAAATACTGTATCCTTGAAACAGGATGGTCGGTTGTTATTGCAACCGTAACTCCTGCATCATGAAGAATACCTGCGGTTTTAAAATCCGACTGGCTTACTTCGTCTTTGTTGCGTGAGGCAAGAGAAGGCCCAACTATCGCAGGAAAACCGCTTTCAGCAATTTCCCCGGCGATCAGATGTCCCTCTGTGCAGTGGTCAAGTGTCAGGTCAAGGTTAAATTCTTTGGCTATTCTTATTGCAGTTAAAATATCATCGGTACGGTGAGCGTGTGCTTTAAGCGGTATTTTCTTTTCAAAAAGCTCTTTGTAGCATTCCAGTGAGAATTCTTCGTTGCCTGATTGGTTTTGTGAAAAATATTGCCTTGCACGGAAAAGCTCTTCTCTTATAAGTGAAGCAATTCCCATTCGACTCGACGGCATATTTCCATTAATGCCATAACAGTTCATAGGATTTTCACCAAAAGCTATTTTTATGGCCGCAGGCGCAAGAACAACCATATCGTCAATGCATCTGCCGTGAGTTTTTATAAAGGCAAATTGTCCGCCAACAGCATTAGAACTTCCCGGTCCTGCCATAACACCGGTAATGCCGGCGGCAATGGCGTTGTGAAAAGCACTGTCCATAGGATTTATACTGTCCAATCCTCTTATGAAAGGTGTTATCGGGTTTGTATTTTCGTTACTCGTATCATTTTGTGATGAGATTTTATCCTCTGCAATCCCGATATGACTGTGTGCATCGATAAATCCGGGATACACATTCATATTTTCAGCGTCAAAAACTTCTGCACCTTCTATGGGAATAATCTTTTCTTTGATTTTTATAATTTTTCCTTTATCTACCAGTATATCAGCTCGTAACGGTGTATTGCTTTCCATTGTATGCAAAAGACCGTTTGTAATTAAAAGCATATTTTTTCCCCTTCAGCTTTTTTTCATTTATGAATAGTTTGTCGCAAAAGAGGTAAACTATCCTTGTAAACAAATTAGGAGGTGAGAACATGAACAACAATAACAACAATAACAATAATAACAATAACAAAAACAACAACAACCAGAATAACAATAACAACAAGAACAATCAGAACAACAATAATAACAATAATAACAGAAATAACCAGAATAAATAACCAAATTCCATCCGTTTTTCTTTACGCGCCACAATGTTGAGTTCTGCAATGAATTGCCAAAAGTAAGAGCTTAATTTATCTTCAACATGTATGCTTTGCAGAATTCAACACTTTTATTAACAATTTATGTGGATGAGTTTCTGTTTTTGTCTGGTGAGCGCTACACCGGAAGTGTAGCGCTCAGGGGTTCAATCCCCACCGTCTCCACAAAAATCCGAGGGTTCAAAACCTCGGATTTTTGTGTTTATTCAGTTCTTATGAACATTTGAATACCGATTTATCAAACAAAAGCGATCGGCATATATAAGAACAACAGTTTTTGTTGCTTTTTTCTTTGTCGAAGTGGTATAATTGATTCGAAAAGTTGGTGATCATAAAATGCAAACGGGAATCATATTCAATATACAGAAATTTTGCATACACGACGGCGACGGTATTCGTACCTGCGTGTTCCTGAAGGGCTGTCCTCTCAGATGCATCTGGTGCCACAATTCTGAAAGTCTTGAGAAAACACCGATTCTTTCTTTTAATAAACTGAAATGCTCTTTGTGCGGCAGATGTCTTGAGGTGTGTTCCGCTCGAACAATTGAGGACGGTATTCTGAAGATCGACCGTGAAAAGTGCAATAGGTGCGGCAAATGTGAAGAAGTTTGCCCGGGTGATGCCAACGAAATTATCGGAAAAGAACTGACAGTCTCGGAAGTCATATCAGAGGTCATAAAAGACAAAATGTTCTACGATACCTCCGGAGGAGGACTTACTGTTACAGGCGGTGAACCTTCGTATCAGTCTGACTTTACATTGGAGCTTCTTTCTTTTGCGAAGGATGCCGGGATTTCTCTTGCGATGGAGACCTGTGGCACAGGGACTCGTGACTTCTACAAAAAGGCTGCAGATCTCGGCACAACATTTCTATATGACATAAAATGTATTGACCCTGTGCGTCACCGCGAACTTACGGGAGCCGATAATACTCATATTATGTCAAATATTCATTATCTTATGGACAGAGGTGCAGATATTATTATCAGACTGCCTTTGATTCCCGATTGTAACGACAGTGACGAGGATATTGCTATGTTAGCTGATTTTCTGAACGAAAACATCGGACGATACAGATATGCAGAGATTATGCCGTATCACACTCTCGGTGTTGGCAAATCCGAAAAGATAGGTAAAATTGCTCCCTATGTTCATGACAGTGCAGGTGATGCAGAAATATCCCGCTGGCGCTCACTGTTTGCTTCTCATGGTACAGACGTGATAGTATCAAATTAAAAGAGGTTTATTTATGACAAATATAGCTCACATTGACCCTTTTCTTTACGGGTATTTTTCAGATGAGACCCTTGAACACGGCGAAAGAGTAGGGCTTGCACTGCTTTATGCTGCGAATAATATTGAAATCAGATTTTCTCGTCAGTTACTTCCCGAAACATCATTTGAAACAAAATACGGAAGTTCGGGTTACTCTCCTTCTGAGGGACTATGGTTTTCCGATGAAAATATTATGAAGCTTGCCGATACATTTCCCGAACATAAGGAAACACTCATTGGGTACATCCATGAATTGAATGTGTTCAGAAGCAAAGCAAGAAGACTTTATTCCGAGACCACAGAAGCGCTCAATCGTTCAGGTGCTGAATGGGGCGGCGGTTGGGGAGGCCATTCTAACCCTGATTACGGCAGAATAATCAATTTCGGTACCGATTATATCCGTACAATAATCTCAGAAAACCGTGATAAATACCCCGAAGAGGATTGGTTTTACCGTTCATGCTCTTATGTCCTTGATGCCATAGACATTATAGGAGAGAGATATCGTGAATCAGCTCTTGAAAATGTTGAGAAATGCGAAAATGCTGATGATAAGGCGTTTTTTCTCAGTATGGCAAAGGCATTTGAAACAGTGCCGAAGAAACCTGCTTATGATTTTACATCGGCTATGTGCTCATTTATGCTCATCTTTGCCCTTGACGGAAGTGATTCTCCGGGTCGTTTTGATCAATATATGTATCCCGCATATTTGAAAACTGAGAAAAAAGAAGAAGTAATTGACCTGCTTGACAGACTGTGGGAATACTTCCATGATCATCGATCATGGAATCTCTGTATTTCAGGAAGTGATGAGAATTGGAATGATGAGACTAACGAGCTTACATATGATATTCTCGCTATGGTCAGAAAGAAAGGCTATAATACTCCTAACCTCACTTGTCGGGTTCACAGAAACACACCTGATAAACTCTGGAATGTTATTGCAGATACCCTGGCAACAGGGACGGGACTTCCTACTCTGTACAATGACGATGTAGTCTGCACCGCACTTGAAAAAATCGGGATTCCGCCCGAAGACAGTCACAACTACTGTATGAACGGCTGCAACCAGATAGATATCCTCGGCAAAAGCCATATGGGCCTTGAGGACGGCGAGGTTGTCTTCGCCAAGTGTCTTGAATTTGCCTTGCATAACGGTACAGATGCTATGAGCGGTGAACAGGTCTCCTTCGAAACGGGCAATCCCAGGACTTTTACGACCTACGAGAGATTTGAACGTGCTTTTATGGAGCAGCTTGAATATGTAACCTATAATTCCTGTAACAGCGCAAACACCTGGCAACACCTTCGGGGTGTATTTGAGCCACATCCTCTCCGTTCCTGCCTTATCGAGGGCTGTCTCGAAAAAGGCCGCGATTACAGAAACGGCGGTCCCGTTTACAATCACGGACAGATTTTAGCAGAGGGCATTGCAGATACAGGAGACAGTCTATATGCTGTCAAAAAATTGGTCTACGATGAAAAGAAGTACACAATGTCAGAGCTTATCGACGCATTGGACGCAAACTTTGAAGGATATGAGCAGCTCCGCCATGATTTTAAAAATTGTGAAAAGTTCGGTAATGATATTGAAGCTGTAGATAAGATAACTGCCCGTACGCTGAACCGATTTTTTACCGTTCTCAAGCGCAACAATACTTATCGGGGCGGAGTATTCACAGGCGGATGCAGTACATTCAACCGTGCCGCCGGGTACGGATGTCAGACTGCAGCGCTCCCTAACGGAAAATTCAAGGGAGAACCGCTTCTTGCAGACAGCATCGCCGCGACGCCCGGCCGTGACACAAACGGACCTACGGCACAAATTAAATCTGTTCTAAAATACAATCATTTTGATGCGTGCAGCGGATTTGTTTTCCAGAATAAGTTTGAAAAGAAGATGTTCAGCAGCGAGAAAGGTAAATCTTCTTTTATTGCTCTTGCCAAGGCGTATTTTGCAGGCGGCGGTCAGCAATACACGGTTACGGTCGTTTCTCCCGAAGACCTGCTCGATGCTAAAGTGCATCCCGAAAATCATCGTAATCTTATCGTTCGTGTCGGTGGCTACAGCGATTATTTCGTAAATCTCGACCAAGAACTTCAGGAGAATGTTATCGAGAGGACTTTAATAGATATGTAAATTCCGTTGGCAGATGATATTTATTTGACTACCGGTATTCATCATTATTATGATGTTCAGACAGTTTCGTCTACAGATAATTCGAAATCATTTTCTTCTTTTAAAAGTTCACTTCGTTATAAAGCTCCGCGACCTATGTTCCGACGGACACAAGACAGTTTTCGGACTGTCTTGTGTTTTTTTGTTTGCCTAATTGCTGTCCAATCAATCCGGTTTAGCTTTTCTGTCCGGTTGTCTTGATAAAACTTTTATGCTATAATTGTATCGATGGTGATTATTGTGAAAAGAATTAAAAACAAACAGATAATTGAACTTTCTGTTACAATCGTGCTTTTCGGTCTTATGCTTTATGCCGCATATTCATTGTGGTACATATTTCACGGAACAAACAGTGCGCCCGATGTCCATCTTTATACGGGAATGACAGGTATTGCCCTTGGCTGGTTTATGCTTATGTTTACACAGACTGTTTTTCCTGAATCGGGAATTGCAGGTAAGATTATTGCATTTCTCGCGGGTAATGGTCTTGTTCACGGATTTATATGGGGGACAAATGCAAAAATCAACGAAGCTTGTAATGACAGCGATGATGTAGTTGTGAAAACATTCACTTTAGTATTCGTTTTGTCGGCACTTCTTCTGCTCATAACATTTATTTTAAGGGCAAAAGATAAACACAAATTGCTCAATGTGATTTTTGCCGTAATTTATTTTGCCGTTTCGTGCGGTGGCTTTGTTGTGCTTAACGAAGAGAATATTCAGGCACTTGAATATAAAAAGAATCTGCAGTTTGACACACTTACTGCGGATGAAATGAGTATCACGTCTTCTGAGCAGAAGATGGCTTCAGACTGGGCAGAGAAAAATTTTCTCACAGCCTCGTTGTATCCATTTACCTTTTCTGTTGACGGACAGAAGTTCAATCCTGACGACTGGACAAAAACTGTAACAGATGCGACAGAAGATGTTTACCGCGGCGGTAAAACAAAATACATCACATTTACAAACAAGGAAAATCTTCAGGTGACAGCCGAAGTGACTGTTTTCGAAGAAAACGCGTCATGTCAGTGGACTGTTTACGTAAAGAATACGGGTGACACAAACTCAGGCGTAATCAGCAATTTTTATGCACTCGATTCGTCTTTTGTAACGGGTAAAGCTGATATTTACTGCTCAATCGGCAGCGACACCAAAGCAGGTGACTTCTCACTTGTAAAGAAAAGTCTTTCTTCTGCACAGATGTTTTCAGGCAATGACGGTAAGCCTACCGAGCAATATATGCCATATTTCAATGTGAACGGTGCTCAGACGGGAATCGTATTCGGTATCGGATGGACAGGTCAGTGGGAAGGGGAGTTTTCTGCGGCACAGGACAACACAGCCGTTAAGGTCAGACAGCAGAACTTCAATGCATATCTTCTTCCGAGTGAAGAAGTGCGTTCACCTCTCGTTTCTCTGACATTCTATGACAATGAGAATCCTCTCAAGGGCTTCAATCAGTTCAGACAGTGGATTGCCGACTGCGTATATCCCGATAATGTAACAAAGGATCACTATACCGTAATGGAGGTTGCAGGTCCTTTATCAACAAGAACATCCGACGAAATTATTGATATTCTCGATGAAATAAGCGATGGTGTATACGCGCAGACGGATGCGTTTTGGATGGATGCAGGCTGGTACAACTATAACGAAGGTTGGCACGACGGCGTCGGAAACTGGACTGTTGACACGAAAAGATATGACAACGGTATTATTGAACTTTCCTCTTATGCGAAGGACAAAGGTCTCGGCCATGTACTCTGGTATGAACCTGAGAGAGTTTCCCGAGGAACACAGTTCCATAATACAGGCTCTGAGCATGAACAGTGGCTCATCGATATCGGTGATGACAATATCATGTGGAACCTTGCCGATGAAGAAGCATTGAAATATTATTGCGAATATCTCACTGCTTCAATGAAAGAAAACGGTGTTACTGTTTACCGTCAGGACTTCAACTTTGCACCGCTTGAATATTGGCAGAAAGCGGACAATGATTACTACGACGGCAGAACGGGTATCTGTGAAAACCATTATGTAACAAACCTTTACAGATTCCTTGATTATCTGACAGAAAACATAGACGGTCTTATTATCGATAACTGTGCGTCAGGCGGCAAACGACTTGATCTTGAAATGACATTCCGAAGCATTCCGTTCTGGAGAAGTGACTATAACTGTGCTGTTCACTCAGACCTTTTTGAAGCAACTCAGTCACAGACTTACGGTATTTCTTTCTGGCTTCCGATTTCGGGTACAGCACTCAATATGACAAGCGAATATTCCGCAAGGTCAGCGGTTATGCCGCTTATGCTTATGGACTTCTACGCAAACTATTCCGAGTTTTTCAATCTCTTCCATGAACAGCGCGATCTTATGACGGGCAATTATTATCCGCTCGATTTCGGCAGCTACGATAAGGATAAAATGCATTCAATGCAGTATATGTCGGAAGACGGTACCGATGGTGTGGTATTTGTCTACAAGAGACCCGAAGTGAATAAGTCAGAATACACAGTTGTTCTCAACGGACTTTATCCCGATGCTGAGTATGAGATTTCAGATGTTGACGGAGTAATTGAAACGAAAAAATACACGGGTAATGAACTTATGTCAGACGGATTTACAATTCCCTTACCCGACGGTGAAAAAGCGATTGTTTTAAATATAAGCAAATGCTAAAACCTATAATGTGAGTCTCGGATGGTATTTATGTTGTTGACTTGTTGAATACTGATTTTTCTGCAATTCCGTATATACCAAACAGAATGCTGGTTGTTTGCAGCTACACTTGAATATACAGTTGAACAACAAAAAACACTCTCCTGTACGAAGCAGGAGAGTGTGATTTTTTATACCTCTAACTTAAGGTCGTTTTCTTTAATCCAACCGATTTTGCGGAGGATTTCACAGAAAATAACCGAGAGAATTGCAGGAAGAATAAAGCTTATCATAACGAGACCGAACCAATCGTATGCGGTGATTGCTTCCTTTGCACCGGAAGCAACATCGTTTGCCCAACCTGTATAAACACCGATCTGACCGACAAGACCGCAGGTGCCCATACCTGAAGAAACTGCTGCACCGTTCATTTCTAACTTAAAGATGCACGTTGCAATCGGTCCTGTTATCATTGAAGCGAGTGTTGGCGGAATCCATATTTTCGGATTCTTGACGATGTTACCCATCTGCAACATACTTGTGCCGAGTCCCTGTGAAACAAGTCCGCCCCATTTATTTTCACGGAAGCTCATAACAGCAAATCCGATCATTTGTGCACAACAACCTGCAAGGGCTGCGCCTCCTGCAAGTCCCGTAAGACCGAGTGCTGCACATATTGCCGCGCTGCTTATCGGAAGGGTGAGGGCGATTCCTACAATTGCAGAAATGATTATTCCCATAAAGAACGGCTGAAGCTCTGTTGCCCACATAATTGCGTTACCGACCGCACTTGCCGCTTTACCTATGTACGGAGCACACAGCATTGAAAGCGCACAACCTGAAACGATTGTCACAATCGGAGTAACGAGGATGTCGAGCTTGGTTTCCTTGCTGACCATTTTGCCGAGCTCTGCAGCAACTATTGCCATAAAAAGTACTGCAAGCGGACCGCCTGCACCGCCGAGCGTGTCAGAAGCGTAGCCGACAGCGGCAAGAGAAAAAAGAACAAGTGGCGGAGCTTTTAATGCGTAACCGATGGCAATTGCCATCGCACTGCCTTTGACGGCAGATGCAAAGTCGCCGATTTCAACAAGAAAATCAATCGAAAACTGTTTGCCTACAGTTGAAAGGATTGTACCGATAAGAAGTGATGCGAAAAGACCCTGCGCCATAGCGCCCAACGCGTCGATTCCGTACCTCTTGGCAGAAAATTCAATGTCCTTGCGTTTTAAAAATTCCTTTAACTTATTCAATTTTTTCACCTTCTGTGTTATTTTGTACGAATTGTTGTTTTGATGTTTTCTTTAGAAGAAGTCATCCAGAAGCTGTTAGCTCTTACTTCAACTGTGTATTCGCTGTCAGCGTCAAGATCCTTGACATCAACACCGAGTGTTGCGGGCATATCATAAAAATAATACTCTGACCATATACTTAATTGTCTTACAATATCATTGTCTGCATTTTTAACAATGATGTCGTAACTGTTAACGTACTTGTCGCCCTCAGCAGGATTTGCCTGCGGGAAATCAACACGGAATGAATTTTCTGTGATGTCAGAAACCTTAACCTCTGCATCCTCATTAAAGTAAGGTGTAGCAGTTGTCTTGTATCTTTCACCTGTGTACTTGAATGTTGACGGGTCAGACGGAGTGTCAATTTCCCACACATACGGGAAGAAGTTGCCTGTAAGAACATCATAAGGATAAACGCGTACACGGTTGTTTTCGTCAACCTCAACTATGAGCATCTGAGCAGCCTTTCCCTTGTTTGTGGGGATAGTGCTGTAGATTTTATCAAATTCATCAAGCTCGAAATAGCTGAGTGTACCTGTACCGAGGCTTGTGAAATGCTGCTGATGAATTGAGCGCGGATCATTGATCGGAGCGTGTGAGTGACCTGAGAAGTGAAGAATCTGCGGATAGTGCATATAAATCGGAATAAGGTCGTCCTCACCCCAGAGGATACTGCCGTAAACAGTACCTGAGTTATGCGGATGCTGGAAGACGAAAATCGGCTTCTTTCTGCCGTCCTTTGCTGCTTCTGCAAGTTCTTTTGCCATCCATTCCTTTTTGTCATCGTGGTAGTTACAACCCTTTGACGGAGTAATGGAAACAAAGTGGAAACCGTTTACAACTGCGTGTGTGTCAGGTTCACCGCCGAAAATCTCGCGGAAGTTTTTGTAGCCTGCTTCAACGCCGTCGTGCATAAATTCGTGGCTTGCGATTGAAGCGATAACCTTGGTTTCGTTAAGGTCAACGTTAGCGTCAACAATATCTCTTGCAGCCTTGAACTGTGTGGGAGTACCGCCGTCAGCAAAGTCGCCGACCATACCGATAACATCGAGCTTCTGATAATATTTGTTGCTTCTTGCAATGCTGTATGCATCACGGATAGCTTTTTCAAAACGCTCACGCTCAACACTGTGCTCGTCTTTAATATGAATATCGCTTACAACCATAACTCTTAAGCATGGCTTGAATTCTGTATTGTACATTGAAAAGACCTCCTAAAATATATTGGAAGTATTTTAACGCATTTATGTATTAAAGTCAATGTTGTTTGCGTATTTAATAAAACTGTGATATAATTATCGACACAAAGAAGAAAGGAAGAAAGAACTTGAAAAAAACGGCAAAAAAACAGAATAACTCGGTTATATTTGCCGTGATACTTGTTCTTATCAGCTTTCTTGTGGCCGTCAAATGTCTGTCTGAGGTTGTGACCGTGCATTACGACAACGAAATTATCGTATGTCTTGATGCAGGGCACGGAGGCAGCGACGTTGGAGCAACCTCTACAGACGGCAAACGTTACGAAAAGGACGATAATCTCAGACTTACTCTTAAAGTCAGGGACGAGCTTGAACGTATGGGTGTCAAAACGATTCTGATACGTGAGGACGACAGCACTGTAGAACTAAAAGACCGATGCAGAACTGCAAATAAGAAGCGTGCGGATCTCTTTGTCGCAATTCACCGTAACAGCTCTGCGACAGGTACCGGAATAGAAGCATGGATAGCAAAACGACCGAAAGGTGACGAAAAGGAAACAGCAAAAGCACTTGTCAAAGCGCTCAGCGATGTAACGCAGCTGGAGAACAGGGGAGTCAAGTCGGGTTATCGCGACAAATCAGCGTTTAACTATTATGTCAATGCTAATACCAATATGCCGTCAATCCTCCTTGAGGTCGGATTTATAAGCAGTGCAGAGGATAACAAGGTTTTTGACGAGAAAATAGACCTTATGGCAAATGAACTTGCAAAAGTTATTTACGATGCTGTGCAAAATTGAAAAAAAGACTTGATTTTTGGTTTATATTAGTTTATAATAAACCCCGTTATGTGCCGGTGTGATGGAATTGGCAGACGTGCTGGACTCAAAATCCAGTGGTAGCGATACCGTACCGGTTCGACCCCGGTCACCGGCACCAGAAAAATCCGCTTTTGTCTACGACAAAGGCGGATTTTTTCTTTGTGATCGTATATGGTGACTCGTAACCGAATATAATAAAGTTTTAATATATACTCAGTTACCGCTTGTAACCTTATTGTAACCTCTGTTAACTTGACAATTATTGGCCTGATATGGTATTATTAACTGTAATTTTGATCGGAAGAAGGTTTAACTAGTGATCAATTCTGATAATCTTTGTATGAGTTGTATGAAGGAAACTGACGGTCTTAAGCAGTGTCCTCACTGCGGTTTCCACGCTGATTCTCCTCAGATTGCTCCGTATCTGCCGATACGAACAGTCCTCGGCAATCGTTACCTCATCGGTAAATTGCTCGAGTTTAACGGAGACGGTGCTACATACATGGGTCTTGACCTCTCTACAAGAACAGCTATTAATATAAGAGAATTTTTCCCTGAAGGAATTGCGGTGCGCGACCCGAAGACCCTCGGAGTTTCAGCAGATGAAGAGAATCTTTCTCTCTTCAACGAGAGTCTTCACAGCTTTGTTGAAATGTGGCGCAAACTGATGCGTCTGAGCGGTCTTTCGGCACTTATCAAGGTGCACGATGTTATTCAGGGTAACGGTACTTGCTACGCTGTTACAGAGAATGTTGAAGGTGTTACACTTCGCGAGTATCTGTTGCGTAACAATGTCGGTTACATTTCCTGGGAACAGGCGAGACCTCTTCTTATGCCCGTGCTTTCAACTCTCGGAACGCTTCATTCCTCAGGTATTGTGCACAGAGGTATTTCTCCCTCAACACTCATCGTTGCTAATGACGGTAAAATCCGTATAACAGGCTTCAGTATCAGCCAGGTTCGTTCTGCAAGAAGTGAACTCAAATCACAGCTTTTTAACGGCTATGCGGCTTTTGAACAGTACGGCTTCGACGGCAGACAAGGTGCGTGGACAGATATTTACGGCTTCGGTGCAGTCCTTTACAGAACACTTATCGGCACAGACCCGATTGACGCAACCGAGCGTGTGACTAACGACAGACTTATGGTTCCCGGTAAATTTGCAGAGCAGTTACCGGCTTACGTTATAAACGGACTTGTTAACGCATTGCAGATTCTTCCCGAAGACAGAACAAGAAGCGTTGAGGAGCTTCGTGCAGAGCTTTCAGCTTCTCCCAGTGCTGCAGCTGCAGGTACTGCAAGGGAGCTTGAACAGCCTGTTAAAAAGCCGAAGTATCAGACAACTGCTCAGCGTATTGAGGAAGAGGACGACTACACTGCAGAGAAGCGTGAAGCTGCTAAGAAAAGACATAACCGTTCATCAGTCGTTATTGCAGTTGCTTCTGTTATAATAGTTCTTGCAGTTGCATTCCTTGTTCTCTGGCAGACAGGTGTTATAGACCTTGGCGGTACAACCACAACTGCGGCACAGCAGGAAATGATTTCTGTTCCGAACTTTGTGGGTAAGGCTTATGCCGATATTCTTGATGACCCGTATTACAGCAGAAACTTCAAGTTTGAAAAGTCTGAGGTTTACAGCTCTACGATTGAAGAAGGTATCGTAATTTCACAGAGCACAGGTGTTGACTCACAGGTTGAGAAAAACAGCGTTATTAAACTCACTGTCAGCAAGGGTAAAGAAATTGTTACCTTCCCGACATCAGGCATCATCGGAACAAAGTATGAAGATGCTGCAAACCTTTTGAAGCAGATGGGCTTTACTGTTTACAAGACAGAAAGACTCAATAACGAAAATCAGATTGCAGGTAATGTTGCAGGTATTTCACTTGAATCTGGCGGACAGTACGAAAAGGGAACGGTTGTTTACCTCTTTGTATGGGCAGAGCCTGAAACAACAACGACCACCACCACAACCGTTTATGAAGATGACAATTCCGGTAACTTCTGGGACGATTGGTTCAATAATAACAGCGATACCGAAAACGGCAGTCAGGACGACGGTTCTGAAGATCCTCAGATGTATTACGACGAAAACAACTAAAAGCACAAACATCCTGTTGTTCTGACAGCAGGATGTTTTTATGTTGAATTTTACAATTTTTAGTGGTATACTACACGATAATGTTTATTTAATGAAAGGATACTGTATATGACCTCAGCACTTTTGATTATACTTATTGTCTTTCTTTACAGTCTGCAGACTCTTTTCTGTACGCTGTATACAAATAATTATCCGGGTAAAGCAGAAAACGCTTCGCCGGTGTTCTGTATTCTTGAAAGCGTAGCTATCGCCGTATTTACCTGGGCGTGGATAGGCTTCAAGTTTGAATTATCAGCAATGACTTTGCTTTTTGGCATACTTAATGCCGTAGCACTGTTCGGATATAACACCTCGCTCATCAAAGCAAGTTCAAAAGGCTCGTATGCCTTTATGAATGTTGCGATGCTTTTTGGCGGTATCCTTGTACCTCTTCTGTATACAACAATTTTTCTCGGAGATACATTGCAATGGTATCAGTATGCAGCAATCGGCTTGATGCTCGTTTCTTTTGTACTTATGAATTACAAAGAAATCAAGCTTAAGGATACACCGTGGATTTATTATGTGTTCTGTGCAATTCTCTTTGTCTGCAACGGTATGTACGGTACATTCCTTAAAATGCAGTCAGATTATGACGTGTCGCAGAAGAACGAAATGATCATCCTTACATACGGCATTATGGGTGTGATTGCGTTCATTCAGCTTACACTCAAGGAGAAGAAGGATACTTTCAAAGCATTTAAGATGTCAAAGAAGGCACTCCTTCCGCTCGTCCTGTGCCTGGTAAGTGCGGCTCTGGCAATCAATATCCTCGTACTTGTCATTCCTATGGTCAATACTGCCGTGCTCTTTACGGTAGAAAACGGCGGTGTGCTGTTACTTGCTGCAATTTATTCCTTTATTTTCTTTAAAGAAAAACCACAGTTACTGACAGTAATTGGTATGATAACTGCAGCGGTCAGCATTACTGTGCTGAGTATATAATTTATTCCATAAAAAAATCAGCGGTATCGGATTTTCCGATACCGCTTAATTTTATTTATCTTATTTTATCTTGCGTAGTCGCCGACCTGCATCATAAAGTCACCAATCTGTGCACCGAATTCAGGAGCACCGTCCATGATGAGCTTACCTCTCTTTGTTGATTCGAGCATATCGTCTGTTGAAAGAAGAATACCCAAAGCACTCGGAAGAGAGTCGAATCTCATTGTGAAGAACGGCATAGCTCTCTTATAGGTACCACGGCCTGAACGAGATTTACCTGCTTTAACACGAAGGAAAGCAGAAACCTCGGGATAACCGTCAACAGCCCATGCATAAACGCGGTCAGGGCTCTTTGATGCCCAATCGTGCACGCCTTCGTGGCCGTGCTTGTTGAGCTGGCTGATACCTGATGAAAGAAGATAGAAGAAGCACTTAACTACAAGCTTCTGAGTTTCCTCATCTGCGGGAGCCTCGGTAACAGTGAGAAGTGAAGACATCTTGAGAAGAACCATCATAAAAGCTGCAAATTCTACAGGCTTTTTAAGAATACCCTTCATCTTCGGGAGAGTAGAGGGGCCGATCTTACCCTTGAAGAATGCGTTCATTGTCTCCATGTCCTTGAACTCAAGCTCGATATGAGCGTTTGTTGCAACCTTATCAGCGCATACTTTCCATTCACCCTCGTTAACGGTGAAGTGTGTAGCGTACTTGCCTTCGGGAGCAGAGGGGTCAAGAGCACTTACCTGATAAATACAATGAACTTTCTCAAACTTTTTAGCGAGACTCGGAACATCGTTTGCAATAACCTTCAGGAGAGGTAAAGCAGCATTGAGGAAGATTTTATTGGTCAATAAAACTTCATTTGCCATGTGTAGACCTCCCTTTCAATTATACTTCGTCGTCCCAATCGTCGTCTTCTTCGAAGTCCTTGTTCATAGCTTCACGAACAGCGTTGATGATACCGTTACAGTCGATACCGAGCATGGACATAATGTCCTCGTGAAGACCGATAGGAGCGAACTTGTCCTGAATACCGAGACGTGTGAATGCACAACCCTTACCGGCTTCTGCCATAACCTCTGCAACTGCAGAACCAAGGCCACCGATAACAGTGTGGTCTTCAACAGTGATGATACGGCGAGTATCCTGGATAGCCTTAAGAACAGCTTCCTTATCAAGAGGCTTGATTGTGTGCATATCAAGAACACGAACCTTAAGTCCGTCTGCGTTCTCAAGGAACTTAGCAGCCTGGTAAGCCTGATATACGCAAGAACCGCAAGCGATAACAGTGATGTCTGTACCGGGGTTAACTTCGATAGCCTTACCAACTTCGAACTTGTACTCTTTGCCGTAATCCTTACCGTAAAGAACACGGTCGAAACCGCGGTTGATACGGATGTAGTACGGACCGAAGTTTTCGTAAGCAGCCTGAACAGCCTCAGCTGTCTCAACACCGTCTGCAGGGCAGATAAGTGTGATGTTAGGCATTGAACGGATAACAGCCATATCGCAGATTGCGTGGTGAGTTGAACCTGCCTGGCCGAAAGATGTACCTGAGTGTGTAGCAATAATCTTAGCGTTTACGTTCTGATAGCAGATATCAGTATGAATCTGGTCAGCAGAACGAAGAGCTGCGAAAACAGAGAATGTGGAAACAAAGGGAACAAGACCTGCCTTTGCCATACCTGCTGCGATACCGAACATATTCTGTTCAGCAATACCTACGTTAAAGAAACGGTCGGGGAATTCCTTACCGAAAACACCGATTTTAGTTGAACCTGCAAGGTCGGCTGTAAGTCCGACAACTTCTTTATGCTCACGGCCGAGCTCAACAAGAGTCTGGCCGTAAATTTCAGCAGTAGAAAGCTCAGTAGATTCAAGAGCTGTATATGTAAGTCCACCTGCCATAATTAGATGCCCTCCTTTTCTGCACGAGCTTTACGCTTCTCGTAATAGTTTTCAAGGCTCTTCTTAGCGAGCTCATATTTTTCAGAATCAATAGCACCGTAATGCCAATGATAATCGTCTGCCATGAAGTCGATACCTTCACCCTTGATTGTGTTTGCAACAATCATAACGGGAGCATCGGGCTCGCCGAGAGCGTAATCAATAGCTTCTGAAAGCTCGTTGAGGTTGTGACCGTCAACTTCGATTACATGGAAACCGAATGCACGCCACTTGTCACAGAAAGGCTCAAGAGGCATAACATCTTCTGTACGGCCGTCGATCATGCACTTGTTACGGTCAACGAAAGTGATGACATTTGTTGCCTTGAAAGCGTTGATAGACATAGCTGCTTCCCAGTTTGAACCTTCGTTACATTCACCGTCACCGAGGATACAGTATGTCTTGTAATCCTTGCCGAGAACGCGTGCAGCAAGAGCTGTACCGAGAGCGATTGAAAGGCCGTGGCCGAGAGAACCTGTAGATGCGTCAACACCGACAACCTTGTTTGAGTCAAGGTGGATACCCATCTTTGAATTTGTAAGGTTGAATGTCTTGAGCTGTTCAGGATCGTTGAATCCCTTGTCAACAAGAACAGGAGCATAAGCGATACCTGAGTGACCCTTTGAAAGGATGAAACGGTCTCTGTCCTCCCAGTTGGGATCGTCAACCTTGATGTTGAGGTATTTGTGATAGAGAATGGTCATCATGTCCATAACGCTCATACCGCCGCCGATGTGACCGCTGCCTGCCCAGAAAGTGGTGTCAAGGCAAAGGTTACGCAGCTCGTGAGCTTTCTTTTCAAGAGCTAACCATTCTGTCTTGGTTAATGCCATAGGTACTTCCTCCTAAAATTTATTTATATTATGATTTATAAAATCAAAATGCCTCGGGATGTGCTTTCTTAACGATCTTGAATGCTTCGTCAGCAACTTCGATTGTGTGCTTGATGTCAGCATCTGATACTGCATAGTTCATGAAGTGGTTGTGGTGGCTGGAGAAGAAAATGCCTCTCTTAACGCACTCAGCAATCCATTCCTGATGGAGCATCATTGAGTTGTCGTTAGCTATTCGCATATAGAACAATGCGGGTTCACCTGAGCAAACGAGATCGAATCCGTTGTTTGCACCTGCAGCCTTGAGTCCGTCGAGGAGCTTGACGCTCTTTTCTTTAAGAACTGTCGGAAGGTCGAGAGCCTTCATCTTGTTGATGTTAGCAATAGCAGCTGCGAAGGGGACTGCACTCATCCAGTAAGAACCTGTATAAGACATACCTGAAACAGCATCGCGAAGGAATTCCTTACCGCAAAGGCAAGAGATGTTCCAGCCGTTAGCAATAGCCTTACAGAAGCAGATAAGGTCAGCTTCAAAGCCGTAGTATGCGTCAGAACCTGCAAGATCAAGACGGAAGCCGCAACGAACGTCGTCTACGATAAGAACGATGCCCTTCTCTGTACAGAGCTTACGTACTTTCTGCCAGTAGCCGTCAGCAGGTGTAACGTTATCAAAATAGTTGCCGTGAAGGTAAGGTGTTGAAATGAAAGCAGCGATTTCGCCTTCGTTCTCTGCAACGATTTTTTCAAGAGCATCAAAGTCGTTCCAGTCAACATAGAGGTTGTTTGCAACATCCTCAGGAAGAACACCGGGGTAGTCGATCTTCTGAACAACAGCAGAAACACCGTGATAGAAGCCGTTAACGAAGATGATCTTCTTTCTGTGAGTAGCGTTACGTGCAGCCATGATAGCAAGCTGTGTTGTATCGTTACCGTTCTTAGCAAAGAATGCCCAGTCAGCTGTCTTAACGGTGTCAACCATCAATTCAGCAAGCTCAACCATCTTGTAAGAGGGTGAAGTTGTGCAGTTACCGATCTTAGCCTGTTCCATAGCAGCCTTATCAACATCGGGGTCGTTGTAACCGAGGATGTTCGGACCGTATGCACACATGTAGTCGATAAACTTGTTGCCGTCAACATCCCAGAAATATGCACCGTCAGCCTTCTCTGAGAAGAAAGGCCATGCACTTACGGGAATGAAGTTACCTTCAGCAGGGCCGAGGTGACCGTAAACACCTGAAGGAATTACTTTTGTAGCACGCTGAAAAAGCTCACGGCTTTTGTCGTACTGATTAACTTTAAAATTAGCCATAAATAAGATCCTCCATTATGCAAGATAAAGTGCAACTCTGTCAAGAATACGGTTGAGGTTGTCGATCATATTGATCATACCGTGCATAGCAATTGTGCCTTCACCGATCTGAGCAACAGCGTTAACCTTGCCGTCGAAGAGGTCGTGAGCGAGCTTCATGCTGCCGAATTCCATAATAGCACGCGGCTCATCAGGAGCCTGCTTGATTGTGATAAGGTGACCGTTCTTTGCACGTACTGTTGAAGCAGGACCGCCCTTGATGGACATCTTGATGTCGCCGTCAACAATATGGTCAGCAGAGAACTTACCGATTTCGTCGTAGTTACCGATCTGTGAAATAGCAACAGAAATGGTGTAGAAGAGAAGACAAGTGCTGATTCTGAAGAATTCCTCATCCTGAAGATCCTCTTCTGTCGGACGCATATAAGCAGAAAGCATATCAGTGAGCTTTGTGAATGAGTCCAGAAGGAACTTGATGTGAATGAAGCCTTTTGACGGGATAGGAGTAACCGTACCGTCGATCATACCGTTGAATTTTTCGCATGAAGAGAAGGGGAGCTTGATGTCGCATTCGCCGATACCCTGTTCCATACGGCATTTGCCGTTTTTGAAGGTGATTGTAGCGGACGGACCACCCTTGACTTCGATACCGATAGAGATCGGTTTTTTGTCGGCAATGAGTGCGCTTGCCTTCGGGTCAAGTTCACACAGATTTTCGAGTGAGCCGAGTACAGCATACATATTTATGTACGCCAGAGTTTTTGCATCTGTCAAAGTATATTCCTCCTTGCGCTTTAGAGTGTAAATAAAACTTACACGAAGCATATTTGCCATTTTATTTTAACAAAAACAATAATAAAAGTCAAACGTATTCATTGTTTTTTTAGCACAAAAAACTAAAAAAATTACATTAGTGCCGAATAAAATAGATTACTTTTGTACAAAACTTACAATTTGTTAATTTAAACCATTGAAACTGCACTGTTTTCATTTGCGAAAAACGATTACAGCAAAAAAACAAGGACGGAAAACCGCCCTTGTTTTTGATGTTTATTTCAGAAATTTCTGTGATTCGGCAACGGCCATTTTGTCGCATTTTTCATTTTCGGGATGCGATGCGTGACCCTTTATCCATTGTATTGTGACGCTGTGCTTGTCATAAAGATTCAGCAACTCATCCCAGAGGTCAGGGTTAAGTGCAGGCTTTTTGTCTGCCTTGCGCCAACCATTTCTTTTCCAACCTGCAGCCCAGCCCTTTCCCAGACCGTCTGCAACATATTTTGAATCTGTCCACAATGTGATTTCACACGGTTCCTTAAGTAGCTTGAATGCCTCGATAACAGCCGACAGCTCCATACGGTTGTTGGTGGTTTCCGCCTCGCCGCCGCTTATGCATTTGTCAGTACCCTTGTATCTTAAAATTGCACCCCAACCGCCCGGTCCGGGATTACCCGAACACGCACCGTCGGTGAATATATCAACGTGTTTCATATTTCCTCCGCAATCAGTTATTCATCGAAATCAAACAATTTGTAATCTTGTTTTGCACCAAAAGCATACATCTCACTATTTTCGTCCCAATATACATGGAAGAACAGCGAATAATATAAATTTTTACCGTCAGTGTAATAGTTATACGAATCGTCGTACGGTTGCAACGCATTGTTTTTATCGTAATAAAAATATCCGTCTTCGTCTATATAAGCGTAGTTTCCGTCCAATTTATTACCATTTTGGTCTGTGTAAGTACCTGCAGTAAACCATTCCGACTCGTAAGTGTATTTGTTCCCGTCTTCATCATAGAAAGGGACATCATAAACATTGCCGTATTGATTTCCCTTGAGGTCGTAATAGGTGTTGATCATTTCTCCGGTAATTTCACCTCTGATGAAACCTGCACCCATTGTCATAAATGAAGAAATGAGCAATATAAGAGCGATAAAGCGTATAACGAAGGACACAATCATCAGCGATGTGCTTCCCTTTACCCTCGGATGCTCTTTCTTTTCTATAAATCTGCGATAAATTTCATAAAAAAGTCTGCCCAAAACGGGGAAGGCGATAACACCGACCAGCCAGTAGACTTTGTGAGAGTCCCGACGGACTTTAAGAAGCTTATATGTAGAAATCAGCATTAATACGGTTGCGAAAAACCTTAAAATCGGGACAATATAAAGATAACCTACCGCACCTGTTGTAAACAGTCCTTCTGAAATATTTTCGAACATAACTTACCTCCGATAATACAGAGTCTTGTAACCTTCTTTAAATATTTTATCACAATCAGAAATCAAAAACAATGATTATTACAAATCTTTTGCTCCAATAATATTTCAAGCGGTTGACATTTCTACCCTTTAATAGTATTATATACTAGTCATAGAATGAACAATGGAAGAGTATCATCTTTTAGCAAAATTAAAATTTAAAACACATTTACATATTCACGGCAAATCTAAGAATAGGAGAAAAATTGTTTAATGCCAAATAAAGAAAAGATCGAAAAAGGTCAGAAGTCTGTACAGAAGAAACAGACCAAACAGAACAAACGATTCAACAAAACTGCACCGTCAAAAAACAAGAATCAGAAACAGAACGAAAAAACAAATCAGACGAAAAAGCAGAATGCGTTTAAAAAGCAGAATCAGCAGAAACGCAAAAGAACAAATTACAGAAACAACAAGCATATCAATAAGCAGAAAGAGATCAAACCCGTTAAAATCGGTTTTCTCGGCGGTCTCAATGAAATCGGCAAGAATATCACCGTCTATGAATATGAAAACGACATTATCCTCGTTGACTGCGGTCTTGCTTTCCCTGACCCCGATATGCTCGGTGTTGACCTTGTTCTTCCCGATTTCACTTACCTTGAAAAGAACGCTGACCGAATAAAGGGTATTGTTATCACCCACGGTCACGAGGACCATATCGGCGGACTGGCTTATATGCTCAAAACCGTCAACATTCCTGTTTACGGTACCCGTCTTACAATTGGTCTCATTGAGGGTAAACTTGAAGAGCATCATCTTCTCGGTGCTGTCAAGCTCAATGTTATCCAGCCTGGTGATGTAATAGGACTCGGTGAGTTCAATGTTGAGGCAATTCACGTTAACCACTCAATTCCCGACTCACTCGCATTTGCAATCACCTGCGGTGCAGGTACGATTGTGCAGATGGGCGACTTTAAAATCGACAGCACTCCCATTGACGGAGATATGATCGACCTCAACCGTTTTTCGGAAATCGGTACAAAGGGTGTTCTTTGTATGCTTTCGGACTCCACAAATGCGGAGCGTCCGGGATATACGGAGAGTGAAAAGAAAGTCGGTGAGTCCCTTCATACTCTGTTCGAGCGCGCAGGGGACAGACGTATAATTATAGCAACCTTTGCTTCGAACGTTCATCGTGTACAGCAGATTATCGACGAGGCACACGCACTGGGCAGAAAGGTTGTTCTCTCAGGCAGAAGCCTTGAGAATGTTGTTGCAATCGGCAGTGAGCTCGGTTATCTCAATATTCCTGAGAATACACTTGTCAGCATCGACCTTCTCAATAAATATCCTGCAGAAAAAATGGTTATCGTCACAACGGGCAGTCAGGGTGAACCTATGTCAGCACTTTCAAGAATGGCTTTCTCGGGTCATAAGAAGGTTGCTGTCGGACCGAATGATTGCGTAATCATTTCTGCAACTCCCATTCCGGGTAACGAAAAAACAATCGGTAAAGTTATTAACGAGCTTCTCAAGCTCGGTGCCGATGTTATATACGAAAAAACAAACGGTATCCACGTTTCGGGTCACGCCTGTCAGGAAGAACTGAAGCTTATGATGGGTATCATCAAGCCGAAATACTTCATTCCCGTTCACGGTGAGCAGAAGCATCTCAGAAAGCACGCACAGCTTGCCGAAAGCATGGGTATAAAGAGTGAAAATATCTTTATAGGCGACAACGGTGTTCAGATCGAAGTTTCCGAAAACGGCATCAGAAAATGCGAGCCTATTCCGTCAGGACAGATTTTTGTTGACGGCTCGGGCGTCGGTGATGTCGGTAATGTTGTTCTGCGTGACAGAAAGCGTCTTGCAGAGGACGGACTTATTGTCGTTGCCGCTTCAATAGACACTTATTCGGGTTATATTGTTGCAGGTCCCGACATCCTTACAAGAGGATTTGTTTACGTTAAGGAATCGGAAGAGCTTATTGACGATGCACGTGAAGTTGCGCGTTATGCAATCGAAAACTGTATGTCAAACAATGTCCGTGACTGGAACACAATCAAATCAGCAGTGAGGGATGAGGTTTCACGTCTTATGTATGAGCGTACAAAGCGAAGCCCGATGATACTTTCAATAATCATGGAGGTATGATTATGGATAAGATTATGACGATTCTCCGCAATTTTCCTGTGTTTGTCGGAGCAGTCGGTGCGGCACTTGTGTGCATAATCTTAACATTTTTCACTGCAAGCAAATGGCTTGCGGTTGTCGAATTTTTAATTCTCATAGCCGTCGTGGTACTTGCGTTGTTGTATCTCGACACATTCAGCGCAAGAAAGCAGAAAATGCTCAACGGCATTTCTTCAGGTCTCGATTTTATGGGTTCGGATTCTTCAGGTGACTTTCCGTTGCCCGTAGCTATCTGCAAGCGTGACGGTACGGTTATCTGGTATAATTCTTCTTTTGAGAAGGATGTTGTCGGTTCCAATCCGTCGGGCTACAGTGAGCTTACGTCGTTTCTTAACAATGTAGGTATGGATTCACTTCTTAATTCCGAAGGTGACGGAGTCAGTATGGACTGTGATGAAAAGAACTTCACTGTCTATTCCCACAAGGCAAAGAAAGACAGCGAGGACGTTATTGTACTGTATTTTGCGGATACTACGAAATACAGAAAAATTGCTGATGAATATGTAAGAACACGTCCTGCTATCGCAATAGTTACAATTGATAATATGGCGGAATGTCAGCAGAATTACCGCGAAAGCGACTGCGCCGCAATCAGAAACGGTGTTGAAAAAATTGCCGAATCCTGGATATCCGAATATTCCTGCTTTATCAGTAAAGTTAGCGACAGTAAGTTTTATATCGTAGCTGAAAAGCACGATCTTGACGATATGATTTCACGTCGTTTTGATCTGCTTGATAAGGTGCGAGAATACACTTACGACGGCAAGTATGTCGGAGTGACTCTTTCAATCGGTGTGGGCTGTGGTCCTACTCTTCCCGAGTGTGAAAAGAATGCGAAACTTGCTCTTGATATGGCTCTCGGCAGAGGCGGAGATCAGGCGGTTATCAGATTCAGGGATAAATACGAATTTTTCGGCGGTGTGTCGAAAAGCGTTGAAAATACAACAAAAGTCAAATCAAGGACAATTGCCGCTGCGTTTGCAGAGCTTGTTCAGGGATGTGACAATGTCTTTGTAATGGGACATCGCTTCACCGACTTTGACTCAATGGGCGCCGCGATAGGTGTTGTGCGAATAGCACAGAGTTTAGGTAAAAAAGCATACATCGCGACCAATAAAGAACAGTCAATGGCAAAGCCGCTTATAAACGCGGCGGAAAGCGAAGGCTTTGATAACGTATTTCTTTCGCTTGACGAAGCTGAAAACAAAATCGGACAGAACAAGAAGAATCTTCTTGTTGTTGTCGATACGCACATCACAAGCTTTGTTGAAGATTCTCAGCTGCTCGAAAAAGCGGGTATGGTTGTTGTAATTGACCACCACAGAAAAGCAGTCGATTACATTAAAGATACAGTAATCTTTTTCCACGACCCGAGTGCTTCATCCGCTTCGGAAATGGTTACCGAACTTTCGGAATATATCCCGGCGGTAACACTACTCGGCTCGTTTGCTGCAGATGCACTTATGTCGGGTATTATGCTTGACACAAAGAACTTCATTCTTCGTGTCGGCTCAAAAACCTTTGAAGCCGCGGCATATCTTAAAGCTCAGGGTGCTGAAACTGTAAGAGTTAAAAAATTCTTCTCCAACGACATTGAGAATTATCATGTCAGAAACAAGATTATCAGCGGTGCCCGTAAATACCACAACTGCGCAATTGCACTCAACAATGAGGATTCTTCGGAAATCCGTATGATAAGTGCACAGGCGGCAGATGAACTTCTGAATATAAGCGGTGTTGATGCATCGTTTGTAATATTTAAAATGGGTGATGTAATCTGCGTTTCTGCCCGTTCATTCGGTGCGGTAAACGTTCAGATTATTATGGAATACCTTGGCGGAGGCGGTCATCAGACAATGGCGGCAGTCCAGCTTAAAAATTCCGACATCGAAACTGTAACGGCAGATGTTATGCACAGCATTGACCGTTATAATGAAGAACACAACAAGAAATGAGGTATATAAAATGAAAGTTATTTTACAGCAGGATGTTAAGTCCTTAGGCAAAAAAGGTGAGCTTGTCAACACATCTGACGGCTACGCAAGAAACTATCTCTTCCCGAGAAATCTTGCAATTGAGGCAAATTCACAGGCTATGACAGAGCTTAAGAACAGAGAAGATTCCAAGAAACACAAGATTGCTGTTGAGACACAGGCTGCACAGGAATCAGCAGCAAAAATCAACGGCAAAACAATCAAAATCAAGGCAAAAGCAGGTCAGGGCGGCAGACTCTTCGGCTCCGTTACTTCAAAGGAGATTGCCGAGTGCATCAAGAAGGAATACGCAATCGACATCGATCGCCGTAAGATCACTTCACCTGACATCAAGGCTTTCGGCAGCTATGCAGTATCAGTCAAGCTTTACCAGGGTGTAACAGCAGACTTCACAGTAATGGTAACTGAAGAATAATAAATTTATCCGATAGGAGAAAGACCTATGGAAAGTCTTAATAATTTCAACGCGACGGATTCCGTTTTCAGCCTTGAGGCTGAGCAGGCGGTGCTCGGTTCGCTTCTTGTTGACCCTGCTTGCATGCCGCAGGTACAGGTGCTTCTTAGTGCAGAGGATTTCTATCTTCCGCAGCACAAAGCAATCTTTACTGCTATGGCAACAATCGAGGCAACAGGAGGCAAGATTGACCCGCTTATCGTGCTCGAAAGTCTTGTCAAGGACAAGGTGTACGATACTGCAGCAGGTAAGAATTATCTGTTTCAGTTGGCACAGGTTGTGCCCTCAACTGCCAATGTTGAATCCTACGCTAAAATCGTAAAAGAAAAATTCTACATACGCTCTCTCATCAATGCCTCGAGGGAGACTATCGACGCAGCAGCTTCACAGGAGCAGACAGCGGACGAATTGCTTGAGGCTGCAGAACAGAAAATTTATAACATCCGTCAGGGCAGAAAGACAAACGCTCCGTCAAAAATCGGTGATATTATCATCAGCGATGTTTATACAACTCTTCAGCGTCTCACATCTCCTGAAAAGGATCTTTACAAGGGCTATCCCACAGGTTATGCCGATCTTGATAATGTGTTGACAGGTCTTCACAAGTCTGACCTTATTCTCATCGGTGCACGTCCTGCTATGGGTAAGACGAGCTTTGCTCTTAACCTTGCAAGAAACGTTGCAGTTGTAGGCAACAGACGTGTGCTTATGTTCTCTCTTGAAATGACAAAGGAACAGCTTGCAATGCGTGTTCTTGCAACGGAAGCACGTGTTAACTCTTCTAAAATGAGAACAGGTGAGCTTGATGCGGAAGACTGGCAGAGACTCGGTATGGCAACCAATGCGTTGAGCAATGTTGAACTGTATTTTGACGACACAAGCTCAATCACCGTACCCGAAATGAAGGCTCGTATCCGCCGTCTTAAAGACGTCGAGTGCGTTATCATCGACTACCTCGGACTTATCCGTCCTGCAGGAAAAACGGAAAACCGTGTTCAGGCAGTCAGTGAAATCACACGAGAGCTGAAGCTTATGGCAAAGGATCTTGCGATTCCCGTTATCTGCTGTGCACAGCTTTCCCGTGGTACTGAGGGCAGAGGCAGTTCGCACCGTCCTCAGCTTGCAGACCTTCGTGAATCAGGTTCTATCGAGCAGGATGCCGATATCGTTATGATGCTTTACCGTCCCGATTACTACTCAAGCGAAAAGGACGACAAGGATAATCCCGACGAAAATGCACAGCAGCAGGATCTTGCAAATAAGGTAGAAGTCATCGTAGCTAAAAACCGACACGGCAGAACAGATACTGTCGAAATGGTATGGGACGGCGACTACACTTTGTTTATGGCTCTGGAGAAACTCAGAAATGATATGTAAAGTCAGAAATGCAATTGCAGAGTATTCGATGCCCGTTAACTCGTGCAGAGTGGTTGTTGCTTTGTCAGGTGGGGCGGATTCGATGGCTCTTGTCAATGTGCTTTATGATTTAAAAGATGAATACAGTTTCTCTCTTGAAGCGTGTCATATCAATCACGGCATAAGAGGGGAGTCAGCCGAGCGTGATGAGAACTTTGTAAAGAGTGAATGTGAAAAACTCGGCATTACACTTCATCTGCATCACGCTGATGTACCTTCACTTGCAAAGCAGAGAGGTATCGGTATTGAGGAGTGCGGACGTCAGGTGAGGTATGACTTCTTTTCCTCACTGGGCGATTGTATAATTGCTACGGCACATACTTTGTCCGACAGGTGTGAGACACTTATCCTTAACGAAACACGCGGTGCGTCACTCAAGGGGCTCTGCTCGATTCCTTCGGTCAGAGGCAATGTTATAAGACCGCTTATAGACTGTACAAGAGAAGAAATTGAAGCCTATTGCGACGAAAAGAATATTGGCTTTATTACGGATGAGACCAACTCGGATCCGACTTATTCCAGAAATCGCATAAGACTCAACGTAATACCTGAACTCAAAAAAATCAATCCGTCATTTGAAAAAGCCGTTTCAAGGCTTATCGATTCTGCAAATGAGGATGAATCATATTTTGCTCAGATAACAAAAGATGTTATTTTGCAGGCAAAAAAAGAAAACGGATTTGATGCTGTTATCATTAAAAACCAGCACCCATCCGTCAGAAAGCGTGTACTATCGCACATTCTTAAAGAAAATGCAGGAGTCACGCCTGAACTCGTTCATCTGAAGCTTATCGACAAAATCCTTGACGGTGGCACTGTTGAGATTACGGGCAATACTATTGTTAATGTTAAAAATTCCCTTCTTTCAATCAATCCCCAAATAGAAGAAGTGACCGATTGGGAATCGGATTTTTCGGATTTCAGTGCTGTGGTTCCGCAGGGGAAAATAACGGCAGAGATTATTAACAAAAACGAATTACCCCCGAAACATATTGTTCACAATAAAGTGTTAGACTATGACAGTATCAAAGGCAAATGTGTCATTCGTAACCGCCGTGCAGGTGACAAAATGCGTCTTGCAGGCAGTTCGTGTACAAAAACACTTAAAAAACTTTTTAATGAAAAACACCTTGAAGGCAGAAACAACCTGTTAATCCTTGCTGATGACCTCGGCATTCTGTGGGTTCAGGGGCTCGGATGTGCCGACAGGGGAAAAATAACACAGGATACACAAAAAATATTAGTGATCGGAGATGTTCACAATGATTGAAAAAGATATTGAAAAAGTATTTTTCAGCAAAGAAGAATTAGCGTCAATCGTAAAAAGACTCGGTGCACAGATAAGCAAGGATTATGAGGGCAAGAATCTTTTGCTCGTCAGTATCCTTAAGGGATCAGTTATTTTTATGGCTGACCTTATGCGTGAAATCACTGTACCGTGTGAAATAGATTTTATGTGTGTTTCGGCATACGGTAACCGTACCGAAGCATCGGGAAATGTCAGAATCATCAAGGATCTTGACATTAACCTTGAGGGTAAAGATCTCCTGCTTGTTGAGGATATCCTTGACAGCGGTGTGACACTTTCTTACGTGTGCAAAATGCTTGAAACAAGAAATCCCGCAAGCATCAGAATCTGCACATTGCTCGACAAGCCTGAGCGTCGTAAGTCAAATATAAAAGCTGACTACGCAGGTACTTTTGTGCCTAATGAATTTGTTGTAGGCTATGGCCTTGACTATGCCGAAAAGTACAGAAACCTTCCTTACATCGGTGTTCTCAAGCCCGAAATCTACGAAAACAACTGATAAATAATATTTGTTTATCAAAACAGGAGTGAAACTTTTGAATAACAGCCCGAACAAGAATAACAAAAACAATAAAAACGATAAACTTAAAAACCGTCTGATGACGATTCTGCCGTACATTCTGATTCCGCTTGTGATGATCGGTGCAATCAGTATCGCAGGCAGAACGGCAAAAGAGAAAGCGGACAAGGTAGAGTACTACGAGATTGTGCAGTACTTTGACGAAGGCAAGGTTGACAAGTTTTCCTTGAATTTAAGCAGCGGTGCGCTGAAGTACACGCTTGTCGGTGAAAACGAAAAGGAAAAAGAATACCGTGTTCCGAACGTCAATATTTTTGTCAACGATATCAACGATATTGTCCGTGAACACAACAAGACAGCAACAAGTGAAGAGGATATAATTGAGTATGAGTTTATTTCAGGCTCAACAGGTTCATGGATTATGAATCTTATACCTTCACTTCTGACAATGGGTCTGCTTGTTCTTTTCTTCGTCTTTATGATGCGCCGCATGAATTCGGCAGGTTCTGATATGAACAGAACTCTCAATTTCGGTAAAATAAATGCCAAGAAGCAGAAGGATGAAAAAGAAAAAACAACTTTTGATCAGGTCGCAGGCGCTGATGAAGAAAAAGAAGAACTCAGCGAAATGGTAGACTTCCTCAAGAGTCCTAACAAGTTCAATACTCTCGGTGCAAGAATTCCCAAGGGTGTGCTTCTTGTGGGCCCTCCGGGTACAGGTAAAACCCTCCTTGCACGTGCAGTTGCAGGTGAGGCGGATGTTCCGTTCTTCTCTATTTCAGGTTCCGACTTTGTAGAAATGTACGTCGGTGTCGGTGCATCAAGAGTACGTGATCTTTTCAATCAGGCTAAAAAAGATGCTCCGTCAGTTATCTTTATTGACGAAATTGATGCCGTAGGTCGTCACCGTGGTGCAGGTATGGGTGGCGGACACGATGAAAGAGAGCAGACACTTAATCAGCTTCTTGTTGAAATGGACGGCTTCGGTAAAAATGAAGGCGTAATAATCATTGCAGCAACTAACCGTCCCGATATCCTTGACCCAGCACTTCTTCGTCCGGGTCGTTTTGACCGTCAGGTAACCGTCGGTTATCCCGATGCAAACGGCAGAGAGGCAATCCTCAAGGTTCACGCAAAGGGCAAGCCTTTTGCTCCCGATGTTGACCTTAAGATTATCGCAAACTCAACTGTCGGCTTTGTCGGTGCTGACCTTGAAAACCTTCTTAATGAGGCTGCACTTCTTGCCGCACGCAGAGGTAAGAAGGCAATCACAATGGATGAGATTGAAGAGGCAACACGCAAGGTTGTAATCGGTACGGAGAAAAAATCTCATAAGATGAGCGAAAAAGAAAAGCGTATGACTGCTTTCCACGAAGCAGGACATGCAGTTGCAAGCTATTATCTTGAAACTCAGGACCCCGTCCACGAGGTTTCAATCATCCCCAGAGGTATGGCAGGCGGCTACACACTCTATGTTCCTAAAGAGGATAAAACCTACCGTTATAAGAGTGAAATGCTTGATGAACTTGTTTCACTTCTCGGCGGCCGTGTAGCAGAGCAGATTGTCAGAGGCGATGTTTCAACAGGTGCTTCAAATGATATCGAAAGAGCAACAGAGGTTGCACGTAAGATGGTCACAAAGTACGGTATGAGTGATAAGCTCGGTGCTGTATGCTATGCAGAGTCAAATGATCAGGTGTTCCTCGGCAGAGACTACGGTCACGCAAAGAATTATTCCGAATCAACAGCTATGGCTATTGATGATGAAATAAAGAGCATTATTTCAAACGCATATAAGCGTACAGAGGATATTCTTACAACACACAGAGATAAGCTCGATGCACTTGCAGAGTATCTTGTTAAAAACGAAAAAATCAACGGTGAAAAGTTCAATCAGCTTATGGAAGGTACGCCCGTCGAAGACGACAAGCCTCACGAAGTTATTGAATCAGTTGATGAAATCAAACTTGATGCTCCTGAAGCAACAGAAGAAACAACTAAAGAATAAAAAATATCCACTCACTTCATAAGAGGTGAGTGGATTTCATTTTACTGTTCTTGTGCTGATTGAGGAATAATACCGGGATAGAGTAAATCATGTGTATAAGCGTTTGTCTCTTCCCAGTTGAGGATAAGAACTTCCATTCCGCCGCGGATGCTCAGTGACGTTGCATTGTGCGGGATGATATCTTCAATTACAGGCATTGAAAGATATTTCGGTGCGTTTGCAACCTGTGCAAGAAGCTCGGTCTTTGTAAAGTTTGTTGTAACCATCGGAAGCACATCATCAAGTAAAGTCAGAAGAGTTGAAGGTGATGAAACACGGAGCTTGTTTGCAATTGCGTTCAGCACAGCTCTCTGTCTGCCTGTTCTCTTTCTGTCGGAGTCGATTGAACGCAGTCTTGCATATGAAATTGCGTGTTCACCGTCAAGCTCGTAAACACCTGCTTTTGACTTGCCGACCACATATCTTGCTTCCTGTGCAGTCATCTCGATCGGGACACCGCCCAGGATATCGATAATATTTTCAAATCCGCTGAAGTCAACCTTAACGTACTTGTCAATACGGATTTTATAGTTCTTTTCGATTGTTTCAATCAGCAGATCCATACCGCCGAAAGCGTGTGCTGCGTTAAGTCGTCTGTTACCGTAACCGGGAATTGCAACATAAACCGCACGCGAAAGGGAAACCATATTAATAACATTATCAATAGTGTTGATTGAAAGAAGAATCATTGAGTCCGAGCGTGTAAGGTAGTTATCATACTTGCCGTCTTTACGGTCACCGTAGTCAACACCGACGAGAAGTACGTTGTAAATTCTGTCATCGTACCAGAGTACGTCATCGCTCAGGTTTGCACGGATATCGGCATCGGCTGCTGCCTGATCTTCGAATTCAATCTGCTCTTCCTTGTCGATTTCCGGGTCTATTTCACCCTGCTCTTCACCGAATTGCATCTTGTTGAGATAACTGTTTACAAATACCGCACCGCTTCCGACAAGTAACGCAAGAATAAGAACGATAGCGGTCAATATTTTAATGGCGCTGTTTTTCTTTTTCTTCTTTTTACGTCTTTTGTCCTCTTCAATAATATCCTGAGCCGTCAGTTTATATTTATCGTTATCAGGATCAATAACCTGATATTTATTTTCATCCATTTTTATACCTCCTTGTGCATTTAGCATTATATATTATTTAAAAAAGAAAATCAACATATTGCACATTTTAAAGTTTAAATGTATAATAAAAGATAATTTAAAAATAAGGTGGGTTATTATGACCGGACTTAAAAATATGATAATAACACTCTCTCAGGCAAACGGCACTCCGGGTCTTGAAAATGAGATTGCGGATAAAATTCCCGAGTTTCTGCCCGAGGGAATGACTGTCGAAAAAGACAGGAACAATAATGTTATTGCCACTCTTAAAGGTAAGGGTAAAACATACCTTTTGGATGCACACGCTGACAGGATAGGACTGATTGTTACCGCAATTACAGACGGCGGATTTCTCCGTGTTGCAAAGTGCGGCGGAATGGATGCCCGTGTACTTGCGGCACAGGATGTTACCGTGTGGGGCAAGGAGCCTGTTTTCGGTGTAATTACATCGACTCCTCCTCATCTGCAGACATCTGATGACGCAGGCAAAGCAAAAGATTTTGATGATATGCTCGTTGATACGGGACTTTCAAAAGAAGAGGCAGAAAAGCTTATTTCACCCGGAGACAGAATTACGGTAAAAACTCCTGTCAGCGAACTTATGGGCAACAGAATTTCTTGTGTGGCACTTGATGACAGAGCAGGATGTGCGGTTATAATCAGAGCAGCACAGTTGATTGCAGAGTCCGAAAATGCACCGAACCTTAAACTTCTGTTTTCTGCTCAGGAGGAGACAGGCGGTACAGGTGCTATTACGGGCAGCTTCGGAATAGATGCTGACGAGTGTATCAGCGTTGATGTCAGCTTTGCTGATGCACCCGATATGCCTTCTAAAAAGTGCGGCAAGCTTGACAAGGGTCCGATGATCGGTTTTTCACCCGTGCTTTCTTATGATATCAGCAGAAAGCTCGAATCGGTTGCAAAGGTAAACGATATTCCTTATCAGCCTGAACTGATGAGTGATTCTACAGGCACAAACGCTGACCACATTGCTCTTTCAAGAGGCGGTATCAGAACAGGACTTGTATCAATCCCGTTGAGAAATATGCACACGGGTGTAGAGGTTATAAGTGTATCTGATGTTGAAAACTGTGCGCAACTTATCGCAAAATACATCACAGGAGGTGGACTCGATGCTTGAAACAATTAAAGAACTCTCTTTGCTTGATGGTGTTTCAGGCAGGGAGAACGCAGTCCGTGATTACATTATAAGAGAAATTGAGCCTTATGCAGACAGTATCGAAACTGATCCGCTCGGTAACCTGATTATCTTCAAAAAAGGCAAGGAAACTCCAAAGAACAAGGTTATGCTCGATGCTCATATGGACGAAGTCGGTATGATGATAACTTATATCAATTCTGACGGTACGCTTGAATTCGACTGTGTAGGCAGTATCGACAAGCGTGTTATGCTTGGCAAACCCGTAACTGTCGGTGCAAACAGAATCAACGGTGTAATCGGCGTCAAAGCCGTTCATATGGTACCTGCTGCCGAGAGACTCAATATGCCGTCAACGATGTATATCGACATCGGTGCAGATACTAAAGAAGAGGCAGAAAGTAAAGTTTCTGTAGGAGATTATGCTTGCTTTAATTCTGAGTTCGTTGAATTCGGTGACGGATTTATCAAGGGCAAGGCACTTGATGATCGTGCAGGCTGTGCAATTCTTATTGATATGATAAAATCCGACCTTCCTTACGATATGTACTTTAATTTTGCGGCAGGTGAAGAAGTCGGCTTCGGTATTGCGGCCACTGCGTTTTATAAGGTTCAGCCCGATTATGCGATTGTGGTTGAAACAACAACTGCGGCTGACCTTGCTGATGTACCGGAAAGCAAAAAGGTATGTTCACTCGGCAACGGTGGTGTAGTTTCCTTTATGGACAGACGCACGATTTACCCGAAAGATATTTTTGATAAAGCTTTTGACCTTGCAGACAAACACGGCATTAAAGCTCAGGTGAAGAGTATCGTCGCAGGCGGTAATAATGCAGGGGTTATTCACAAAACTGCAGGCGGTGTAAGAACAATTACGGTTTCGCTTCCGTGCCGTTATCTGCACTCACCGTCATGTGTACTCAAAAAGGAAGATATAACCGAAAGTGCAAAACTTATACGTGTACTTGCTGAGGAGTTTGCAAATGGTTAAGTGCGTAGAAAAAGGGGATAAGGACTTTCTTTTGTTCTGTGACCGTGATGTTTTCGGCACAAGGATAAAAGCATATTTAAACTGTTATTCCACGGACTATGACTTTGTCAGATTCTGGGTACAGACGGACGAGGACGGCAATGTTACCGCTGCAATCAGCCGTGTGGACGGTGATATGACACTGTCTGCGTATAATGCAGATTATGAGGAATTACTGCAGTTTGTTAAAATTGTCGGATTTTCGACAATTCAGTGTAACCGCAGTGTTGCACTTGAATTTACAGCAGACGAAACATTGTGGGGATATGTTGTCAACTTTGAAAATGAAAAAGATAACATACCTGCAACACTTAAATCAGATTATGAATTAAAAGAAATTTACGATATTATCAAAGCAGAAAATCTTACGGGAGTCGGTGATTACCTTCCGTGGTTATCAGACACAACCTTCCGTATAAACAGAGATACGGCAAAGCCGTTGCTTTGTGAAATTGACGGTAAAAATGCAGGCTGTGCAATGGTGCTTTTCAGGACAGATAAAGCAGCTCTGCTCGGTGCGGTTGCAACCGTGCCTTACTTCAGAGGCAGGGGCGTAGCGCGTGCACTGGTTACACGTCTTGCAAACGAAGAACTTGCGAACGGCAGACGTGTTCAGCTTCTCTGCAAGTCGGACAGTATTGTGGAGTTTTACAAATCAATCGGTTTTACGGTTACAGACGAATGGAGTTTAATTACAGATGGAACAAAACTTTTTTAAAATAGACGAAAAGGTAAAAATAGCGGCACAAAAAGCACTTGAAACAATCAGACCGCAGTTTGATATAACAGACGAGATTGCTGAATACAACCAGCAGAAGGTTCTTTCAGCATTCATCAATAATCATGTAAGTGAAAGTATGTTTGCAGAAAGCACGGGTTACGGCTACGGGGACAGAGGCAGAGAGGTAATCGACAAAGTATTTGCAGAAATTGTCGGTGCAGAGGATGCTCTTGTCCGTCATAACTTCACCTGCGGAACACATACTCTTGCAGTTGCTCTTTACGGAATGCTCCGACCGGGTGATGTTATGCTTTGCGTAACGGGTACACCTTACGATACAATTCATTCCGTAATTGGTATAAACGGCAAGGGTGACGGTTCACTTGCAGACTACGGCATAACCTACAAGCAGGTAGATCTTAAAAACGATAAGCCTGACCTTGAAGCAATAAAAGAAGCAGTTACAAAAGAAAAAATCAAGCTTGTTTACATACAGCGCTCAAGAGGTTACTCCTTGCGCCCGAGTCTTTCCTGTGAAGAAATCGGTGAAATCGTAAAGATTGTCAAGGAGAACTCCGATGCCGATGTTATGGTTGATAACTGCTACGGTGAGTTTACCCAGACAATTGAGCCGACACAGGTAGGTGCCGATATCATTGCAGGTTCACTTATCAAAAATGCAGGCGGCGGACTTGCAAGAACAGGCGGATATGTTGCAGGCCGTGCAGACCTTGTTGAAAAAATTTCTTACCGTCTTACAACACCCGGACTCGGCAGAGAGGTCGGAGCAACACTCGGAATGAGCCGTGAGCTGTTTATGGGCATCTTTTTTGCCCCTCATACGGTAGGCGAGGCGATTAAGGCGGCATATTTCACAGCAGGACTTTTTGAACAGTTCGGCTTCGAAACAACACCTACTTCAAAAGATCCGCGTTTTGATATCGTACAGAGCGTGCTTCTCAGAAATGAAGAAAATCTTATCGCATTCTGTCAGGGTATGCAGTCAGGTGCACCGATTGATGCTTTTGTTACACCCGAGCCGTGGGATATGCCGGGTTATGATAACAAAGTAATTATGGCTGCAGGTGCATTTATCGGCGGTGCTTCAATTGAGCTTTCCGCAGACGCCCCTTTGCGTGAACCGTATGCTGCGTGGATGCAGGGCGGACTTAATTTCCATAGTGCAAAGATGGGCATAATGCTCGCTGCACAGAAGATGGCTGAAAGAGGACTGATTTAATTGGCATATAACGGAATAAAACCTGATATACTCTTCCTTGCATCGCAGAACAGGTTTGAGAACAGCCGTATGTTTTACGAGGAACACAAGCAGGAGCTCAAGGACGGCTTCACTATCCCGATGCGTCAGATTGCAGCGGAAATTGTTCCGCAGATTTACGAGATTGATGACAAGGTGATGACCGATCCCGTTAAAATGGTATCACGCTTTTTCCGTGATACACGTTATTCAAAAGATAAGCACCTCTACCGCGATAATCTCTGGATAATGTTTATGCGCAACAAGCACGAGTGGCAGCATTATCCGTGTATGTGGTTTGAGGTTACGCAGAATTACTGGTCATTCGGTGTAGGAATGTTCTGGGTGGATGCAACCTATCTCGGACTTTACCGTAAGGCGCTTCTTGAAAGACCTCAGGAGTTTTTAAAAGCAGTTGCAGATGCCAAAAAAACGGGTGCTATGTATTGCCCCGAGTTTTATAAAAAGCCGAAGCCGGGTGATCCTATACCCGAAATCGAGCCGTATTATCATATAAAGGATCTTTGCTTTATCGCACAGCGTACAGATTTTGAGACTCTTGAAAACGACAAGCTCATCGACGAGCTCAAAGAGGTATATCAGAACTTTTCGGGAATGTATACATTCCTTAAATCAATTGCCGACGAAAGGACGATGTTATGAGTTTGATGGGATTTAAAAGCGGTACTGATATCAGAGGCTTCGGTGCTGAAGAATTTTCTGATGAAAAGCTTTATTTAAGTAACGAAACAGTTTCAAAAATTTCAATTGCATTTGCAGACTGGCTCTGTAAACGCAACAACAAAAACTATGCCGATCTTACCGTATCCGTCGGCAGAGATTCCCGTGTTTCGGGACCGAGAATCGCAGGTACTGTTGCAGACACTCTTTCTGCACTCGGTGTAACTGTCAGAAACTGCGGTCTTGCCTCAACACCCGCAATGTTTATGTCAACTCTCGACTTTGACTGCGACGGTGCAGTGCAGGTAACGGCAAGCCACCACCCGTGGGAAAGAAACGGACTTAAATTCTTCACTCCCGACGGAGGTCTTGAAGGAAGCGATATATCAGAGCTTCTCACGAATGCGGAAAAGCTCGATATTACCGGCCTTAATGCAGATGCAGGCAAAATAACGGACGTTGATTATATGTCCGATTATGCCGCAAGACTTCGCGATATGATAAAAAAAGGCGTTAATGCCGAAGACTACGAAAAACCTCTTGCAGGATTTAAAATCATAGTTGATGCAGGTAACGGTGTAGGCGGTTTCTATGCTGAGAATGTTCTGGCACCACTCGGTGCCGATATCAACGGCAGTCAGTTCCTTGAGCCTGACGGAATGTTCCCTAATCATATTCCTAATCCTGAAAATCCGACGGCAATGGAATCAATCTGTTCAGCAGTAATAAACAGCAAGGCAGACCTCGGCATCATCTTTGATACCGATGTTGACCGTGCAGGCTGCGTTGACCGTAACGGTGAGGAAATCAACCGTAACCGTCTTGTGGCCCTCGCTTCTTACATTGCAATGGAGGGTCACGACAGCGGTGTTATCGTAACCGACTCCGTAACCTCTGACGGACTTAAAACTTATATCGAATCTCTCGGCGGTGAGCATTACCGTTTCAAGAGAGGATACAGAAACGTTATCAATAAGCAGATTGAACTCAACAATGACGGCAGATTCTGTCCGCTTGCAATCGAAACTTCAGGACACGCAGCATTCAAGGAGAATTACTACCTTGACGACGGTGCATACCTTATGACAAAAATTGTTATTCTTCTCGCAAGAGATAAGACGGGCAATGCTATTCAGAACATCCTTGCACCGCTTCAGGAACCTGCAGAAGCGAAAGAACTCCGTTTTGCAATCAATTGTGAGGACTTCAAGTCATACGGTGAGGATGTAATTGCACAGCTTGAGAAGTGCTACGAGAATAAGCAGGGATGGACAATCGCAGACGATAACAGAGAGGGTATGCGCATTTCTGCCGACAAAGAGAACGGTGACGGATGGTTCCTTCTCAGACTCAGCGTGCACGACCCGATTATGCCTCTCAACATCGAAAGCAACACCGTTGGCGGTGTAAAAGAAATCGCAAAGGATTTCTATGAATTTATAAAGAACTTCGACAAACTCGACATCACACCGATAGAGAAGTTTATTGGAGAATAAAAATGCAAAAAAGAGAATGGTAACAGCCATTCTCTTTTTGCGTATATCACCTGTTAAAAATCTCCTGATTGACAAAACTCAAAAGGGTACATACCTATTCCTGAAAAATATTTCCGAAAATTTTCAAAATACTTCTTGACATCTTTTCACACTTATAATATAATGTTACAACTATTAAAATGGATTGAAATGTCCTCGGGTATTTTGGGGTGGGGGAAACTACGCCGAAAAATCGAGCATTTTTAACCCGAAACAGCAATTGTTTTTTCCAACAAACACGGACGAAAATAAAAAGAACGGAGTGATTAGTCAATGGTGAATGTTTCTCCCGTTGCAAGGGGTAGCAAGACCAGAATGAGTTTCGGAAAAATCAAAGAGGTTATGGATATGCCGAACCTCATTGAGATTCAGAAGGACTCGTATCAGTGGTTCTTGGATGTCGGCCTTAAAGAGGTTTTCAGAGACATTGCAGACATTACCGATTACACAGGTAACTGGGTGCTTAAGTTTGTTGATTACCGTATGGATGACAAGCCCAAGTATTCTATCAGAGAGTGCAAGGAACGTGATACTTCCTATTCTGCACCGATGCGCGTTAAGACACGTTTGCTTAACAAAGAAACAGGTGTCGTAAAAGAAAGCGAAGTATATATGGGTGATTTTCCGATAATGACTGAAAGCGGTACTTTCATCATTAACGGTGCTGAGCGTGCAATTGTTTCACAGCTTGTCCGTTCACCGGGTGTATATTACGATATGACCCACGATAAGACAGGTAAAGAGCTTTACACAAACACAGTTATCCCTAACCGTGGTGCATGGCTTGAATACGAAACAGACGTTAACGATATTTTCTACGTCCGTATTGATAAAAACAGAAAAATATATATCACAACCTTCATCAGAGCTCTTGGTCTCAGCTCAAATACAGAGATCCGCGAGTTCTTCGGCTACGATCCCAGAATCGAGGCAACACTCGAAAAGGACGAGACTCAGAACACAGAAGAAGCTCTTATGGAAGTATTCAAGAAGCTTCGTCCCGGCGAGCCTGCAACACTTGAAACTGCACAGACTCACCTTGACAATCTCTTCTTTGATCCCTACCGTTACGATATTTCAAGAGTCGGCAGATATAAGTACAATAAGAAGCTTTCACTCTTCGACCGTATCGTAGGCACAACTCTTTCACAGCCGGTTGTTGCTCCTCTCACAGGTGAAATCCTTGCTGAAGAGGGCGAGGTTATCTCAAAAGACAAGGCTATCATCATCGAGCAGGCAGGCGTAAACGTAGTTTTCGTCAAGGTTGCAGATGATAAGGAAATCAAGATCATTTCCAACGGTATGGTTGACATTCAGCCGTACGTTCCTCAGTTCACAGCAGAACAGCTTGATGAAATCGGCATCAATGAGCAGGTTTCATTCGCAGTTCTTTCAGAAATTCTTGAAAACGCAGATGATGACGATGAGGCTCTTTTTGCAACTCTTAAGGAGCGTTGCAATGACCTTATCCCGAACCACATCACAATTGATGATATCTTCTCATCAATCAACTATGTTAACTCAATCGCTTTCGGCATCGGAAGAACAGACGATATCGACCACCTCGGTAACCGTCGTATCCGTTCAGTCGGCGAGCTTCTCCAGAATCAGTTCCGTATCGGTCTTGCAAGAATGGAGAGAGTTGTCCGTGAGCGTATGACTCTTCAGGCACAGGAAGAGGAAGATAAGATCACTCCGCAGTCACTTATCAACATCCGTCCTGTTCTTATGGCAATCAAGGAGTTCTTCGGTTCTTCTCCGTTGTCACAGTTTATGGATCAGACAAACCCGCTTGCAGAGCTTACTCACAAGCGTCGTCTTTCAGCACTTGGCCCCGGCGGTCTTTCTCGTGACCGTGCAGGCTTCGAAGTTCGAGACGTTCACTACAGCCACTACGGACGCATGTGTCCGATCGAGACTCCCGAAGGTCCGAACATCGGTCTTATCTCTTATCTTGCAACATTTGCAAGAATCAACAAATATGGCTTCATCGAAGCTCCTTACCGTCGCGTTGTTGACGGCAGAGTCCTTGACGAAGTTGTTTATATGACAGCAGACGAAGAAGACGAGTTCATCGTTGCACAGGCTAACGAGCCTCTTGATGAAAACGGCTATTTCGCACGCAAGAAGGTCATGGCTCGTTACCGTGACGAATTCCATGAGATTGACAAGTCAAAGATCAGCTTCATGGACGTTTCTCCGAAGATGCTTGTTTCTGTTGCTACTGCAATGATTCCGTTCCTTGAGAACGACGACGCAAACCGTGCTCTCATGGGTTCAAACATGCAGCGTCAGGCAGTTCCTCTTCTCAAAACAGATTCTCCCATCGTAGGTACAGGTATGGAGTACAAGGCAGCAGTTGACTCAGGTACTGTTGTTCTTTGCCGCAATGCAGGTACAGTTATCCACGTTAATGCAGATTATGTTGAAATCCGCAAGGACGAGGACGGACAGATTGAAAAATACAATCTTACAAAGTTCATGCGCTCCAACCAGGGCACATGTATCAACCAGAAGCCGATTGTTGCAATCGGCCAGCACGTAAACAAAGGTGATGTTATCGCTGACGGTCCGGCAACAGACCACGGTGAAATCTCTCTCGGTAAGAATGCTCTCATCGGCTTTATGACCTGGGAAGGTTATAACTACGAGGATGCTGTTCTTATCAACGAAAAGCTCGTAAGAGACGACGTTTACACATCTATCCACATCGAAGAATACGAAACAGAGTCCAGAGATACAAAGCTCGGACCTGAAGAAATTACAAGAGACATTCCCAACGTTGGTGACGACGCACTCAAGGATCTCGATGACAGAGGTATCATCCGTATCGGTGCAGAGGTTCATTCAGGTGACATCCTCGTTGGTAAGGTTACACCTAAGGGTGAAACTGAGCTGACAGCTGAAGAAAGACTTCTCCGTGCTATCTTCGGTGAAAAGGCAAGAGAAGTAAGAGATACTTCTCTGAGAGTTCCACACGGCGAAACAGGTATCGTTGTTGACGTTAAGATCTTCACAAGAGAAAATTCAGATGAACTCAGCCCCGGCGTAAACAAGGTTGTACGCTGCTACATCGCACAGAAGCGTAAGCTTTCAGTCGGTGACAAGATGGCTGGTCGTCACGGTAACAAGGG
>JAZROM010000019.1:0-10167 GCA_045648745.1 Acutalibacteraceae bacterium
AGCCCTGTTCAGGGGTAAAGCGTGACGAAATAACGTAATTTATCTGACTGGGAACGCAGCCGAGTGTCTGCGCAAGCTCGTTACGCTGAATTTCGGTTTCCCCTGCTTCCTGCATCATTTCGAGTATCATCTGTGCGATGACATTACTCATACTCATATCATCATCTTCTTTCGTTTTTGACTTTGACTTTCTTTGACCTTTCTGTGATAAATTATAGACCTTCTTTGACCTTTCGTCAAAGGTCAAAAAAGGTCCGTTTTGTTTTTGACGGTTCAATTTTTAAAATTATGATATAGTTTGCTCCGTTTTGCTACGATTTTTGAAGTTTTTTTCGTGTTTGCTCGATTTTGATAAATTTAAGAGAAATATTCTTGCTCCGGTAGGATATTTTTATTGATTTCAAAAATCATCGCCTTGTAATTGTAGTATTTTCCTTATCATAAACAAAGCCTGATCAAATCCATGTTCGTATGAGCTTTTATATGCCTCATACGCTTTTTCCATATTTGCTTCACATCCACGACCAAAAAACAACAAGTTTCCGTAAATAAATTCCCCTTCTTTTTCACCTTTTTCAGCTGCCATCTTTGCATAATAAAATGCTTTTTGATAGTTCTGGTATTCCGGTAACTGATAAAGAATAGATAAGTGGGTGGGAGATAAAATACTTCCGTTATCTGCCGCTAATTTATGATAATAAATTGCTTTTCCAATATCAACAGCCACGTGTCCGTGTTCATACATATAGCCCATCATGTATTGAGCTCCAACATGTCCTTTATCTGCAGCGATTTTAAAATTATTCTGTGCTATTCTATAGTCACAAACAAAACCTCCTACAGCTCTAAAATAAAGCAATCCTAATTGATAAAACACATCGACATTCTGATACTCCTTTTCTATTGCATGTTGAAAATAGAACGCCGCCTTGTAATAATCAGGTTTTGGCGGTGAATTCAACACTCCCTTGGAGTATAAAAGACCAAGTTCATAAGCTGCATCGGGGTAAACATCCATCATTCTTTTATATACCTCTGCAGCCTTTAAAAAAAAGCCAAATTTGATATAAAGCTGAGCCAATCCTCCGATACAAACGGTATCACCATTTTCTATTGAAGACAAATACTGTCGTTCCGCTACTTCAAAGTCAAAATCACAACCTAATCCGGTTGATAACATAAATGCATACTGCTGTTTTGACGCTTCACTTATTTTGGCTGCTTTTTTATGATACTCTAAAGCTTTTATAAATGACTGCTTTTCTCTGGGAACTACTCCACGATAGTACATCTTTGCAATCATAGACTCTGCTAAACATGTATATTCATTTTGAGTTTCAGAAATTCTCTTGAACCATTCATAAGCTTTTGAAAAGCTTCTGGCAGATTGATTATTCTCATCTGTGAAACCATAAAAATACATATTGGCAACCTCATACATTGCCTCAATATTACCGTTATTCGCCTTGCTCAGTGTTTGCAAAAAATCTGTTTGAACATCATAATAAGGGTTGTTGTTGGATACATTCGTATATATATCTTTATATGGCTCCGATTTGATCCATATTTTTAATAAAATATCTAACGAAGAAACATTATAGGTATCAGCATCATATATTTTCACAGCATCGGTGTCGGGCAAAAATCGCAATTGTTTAGGCATATCATCTTTATCTTTAGGCATATCAACACCCGGCATCAATAAAGGGATAATATTTTTTCCGTTTTTGTATGCTGTCATAAGTTCTTCTCTTATCCAGTCAACCTTATCGTAACGGATTAGTTGTTCAAGACAACCTTTTGTCACAATCAAAATAAAATCTGTACACGACTCGACGGCTTCCCGCAGTCTATCCGGGAAACTTCCTGCGTGATGCTCTTCCGGATTATAAAATACTACGTAGCCTAAACCTTTCAATTCTGCCGATAATCTAGCCGCAAAATTATTCCCTTCACCGTCATTTTTATAAGAAATAAAAATATCCCATTCCTGTCCCATATTATTCACACCTTCAATTAAATTCTATTGAAAATCATTGCACAAAACAAGATTATTGCGAAACCAGATTATTATTTAACCTTGACTATTACATTATGCTTGCCGGGTGCGGTATTGATTGCAATTTCGTAATTCTTGTACTCAACGGGATAATCTTTACCGTCAACGGTTACACTTTCAATATCAAACGGGGTGCCGATGATTGTCTCACCACAGGCATTTTCGTCCTGAGTAAAGTTGAGTGTAAATGTCTTGCTGTCGAGGTCATAATGATAATTGTCGATTGTACCTGAAACAGCCTTCGGGAACGGACGGCGGAAAACCTTCATAAGACGGTTTTCGAAGAAGCCTTCAATGTAGCACCAATATGTGTGGCTCCACTTGTAACCCTCAAACACACCGAAGAGGTGGTTGATGTGCGGAAGCCAATCATCTGTTTCGTCACCGAACCTGCCCCACTCACCTACGATTACGGGTACATCGAGTCTCTGCTGACTGTTTCTGTGTTCACCGAAGATACCTGCAACTCTTCCGTTATGTGCAAACTTATATGCCGGAGTATCAACCATAAGGTCATAAGCATGCGGTGCGAAAACCTGATTTTCGTCTTTCTGACTGTTAACGGTAACAGGCGGTGCGCAGAACGGAATACCGAGGTTTGAATAGTAGCAGTTATTCATAAGAATAATCTTGTCACTCACCTGACGGATACGTGTTGCAACCTTCGAAACAAACGGTCCGTAGTGCTTGAGATCAAACTCACGGATAATTTCGTCGGAGGATTTTGTTATTCTGTGGAACGGAGAATAATCAATGTGTGTCAGCACTCTGCCGATCGGGTCTTCTTTGTCAAAAAGAGCCTTGATAAGGTCAAGTCTCTTGACTTCTTTGTCAAAAAGAATTGTCTTGACTGCTCCTGCAACAACACGTCTGAAAACCTTGCCACCGGGAGTTCCGGGGAACGGCTCGTTCATAACGTCAAAACCGATAACCGCAGGCTTGTTGCCGAGTTTTTCTATAACATGTGCCCAGCAGTCTGCATAATAATCCTGAAGTCCCTTGCCTTTTACCTTTCTGTTTGCCCAGAAGTTGTCAAAAGCAGTGTGACATGCCTTGCCCCAGAAATAACCTTCTGCCCAGACAAAGCGTGTTGGTTTAACCTTTACGCCGTCAAGAAGCACAGCCCACGCAGGTGCACCGTCAGCATTTGTAACAGAAGAGTACAGATCCTGATGCATATCAAGAAATGCATAGATATTGTATTTTTCAAGAAGATCAAGCACATTTGCCATACTGTCGATATAAGCGTCGTTATATTCACCCGGATTCGGCTCGAGTGTTGCCCAAGTGAAACCAAAACGGATAAGGTTAACACCGTTTGCGGCAATTTTCTGTATCATAGCCTCATCAAGGTCAGGAACTATCTGTTCACCCGGAATATAGTCATTTTTGTTAACAAAATTTACACCGTGGAAAATTCGCTCTCTGCCCTTGTCGTCAACAAGAACCTGCTTAAAAGCTTTGATTTTATCCATAACTTTAACCTCACTATTCCATATTAATGTAATTATAACATTTTTTTGCAAATAATGCAATACGCAACGATTGTTGACAACCGTTGGGCAAAATGATAGAATAGATTGTAATGAGATTGAATTTACCGATGTCAGTCCTTTACGGGCTGATGTCGGTATTTTGTTTTTTGGAGGTAGTTTTATGAGAACAGATGTTGTTATCATCGGTGCAGGTCCTGCAGGTATTTTCACCGCATTGGAAATGATCCGTAACGGTACAAAAAAGCACATCACTATCATTGAAAAGGGTCAGTCTGTCGAAAACAGGCATTGTCCGAAAGCTAAAACCAAAAAGTGCGTTAACTGTAAACCATATTGTCATATCACCACAGGCTTTTCGGGTGCAGGTGCATTCTCCGACGGTAAGCTTTCTTTAAGCTATGAAGTCGGCGGTGATCTTCCGTCACTGATCGGTGAAGTCCGTGCACAGGAAATAATTGACTACACAGATAAAATCTATCTCGAATTCGGTGCGGATACCAAAATTGAGGGTATAAGCAATCCCGAAGCTGTAAAGAAAATCCGTTCACGTGCAATTCAGGCAGGTCTTAAGCTCGTTGACTGTCCTATCCGTCATCTCGGTACGGAAAAAGCACAGGACATTTACCTTGCAATTGAAAAATATCTTATTGCCAACGGTGTTGAAATTATGTTCGGCTGCGAATGCTCCGATATTATCCTTGACGGTACAAAATGTAACGGTGCGATTATCCGTGATAATCACGGCAAAGAATTTGAAATTTTTGCCGACAAGACAATTGTCGCAACAGGTCGCAGAGGTGCCGAATGGCTCGAAAAAATCTGCGGTGAACACGATATCGCACACTTGCCCGGTACGGTTGACATCGGTGTACGCGTTGAAGTGCGTAACGAGGTTATGGAAGAAGTCAATGAGGTGCTTTACGAATCCAAGCTTATAGGCTATCCCCGTCCGTTCAAAAATAAAGTCCGTACCTTCTGCCAGAATCCCGGTGGTTTTGTAAGTCAGGAAAATTACGACAACAACCTTGCAGTCGTTAACGGACATTCGTATAAAGAACTCAAATCAGATAATACTAACCTTGCTATTCTTTGCTCACACAATTTCTCACACCCGTTCAATCAGCCGATTTCTTACGCTCAGAAGGTCGGTGAACTGACAAACATGCTCGGTACGGGACATATTCTCGTTCAGCGCTTCGGTGACATCCTTGACGGCAAACGCACATGGGAAAAGGAGCTTTATTTCTCCAACCTCAAGCCGACGCTTCCAGATGCGGTTGCAGGTGACATAACTGCCGCTATGCCGTACAGAGCGATGACGAACATCATCAACTTTATTCAGGCGGTTGATCACGTTGCACCCGGTTTTGCATCGTACGAAACCCTGCTTTATTCTCCTGAGCTTAAATTCTACAGCAACCGTGTAAAGATGGACAGTGACTTCAACACAAATGTTGAAAATCTGCATTGTCTGGGTGATTCAAGCGGTTGGACACGAGGTCTTATGATGGCATCCGTTATGGGTGTGCTGATGGGCAGACAAATATATTAAAAACACAGAACCAACGGTTGAAATCTCCCTACTCAACCGTTGGTTTGTAGATTTACGGCACAAATGAAGATAAAATATAATCGAAAGGAGTGCTACCAATGGACCAGATTAAAATCGGAAAATTTATTGCCGAAAGAAGAAAAGCTGTCAATCTGACACAGATACAGTTGGCAGAGATGCTGAACATTACGGACAGAGCTGTATCAAAATGGGAAAACGGCAAATCGATGCCCGACTCTTCGATTATGCTTGAGTTGTGTGCAATTCTGAAAATAACCGTAAATGATTTATTGTGTGGGGAGATTGTAACGATGGATGATTACAACAGAGAAACAGAAAAAATCCTGCTTGAAATGATAAAACAGAAAGAAGAAAGCGACAGAATATTACTTGCGGTTGAATGGGTAATCGGTATCCTTTCGGTTATCGTTTTACTCATACCAATCATTATCGGTGCACTTCTGCCAATGGAAGAGTGGCAAAGAACTGTCCTTGCTTTCTCCGGCTTTATTCCTGCAATCGTAGGATTTGGTTTTGCTCTGAAAATCGAACAGGTAGCAGGATATTACGAATGCAGAAAATGCAAACACAGATATGTACCGACGTACAAAGCAGTGAATCTTGCACCGCATATAGGCAGAACAAGATATATGAAGTGTCCTGAATGTCATAAGCGTTCATGGAACAAAAAGGTGCTCAGGAAAGATTAACAGCTTACATTAAGCAAAAATCGCAATGACAAGTTTTGGTTTGTCATTGCGATTTGATTTTTTTGATTTAAATAACACCGTAAAAATGAACGATGTTCATATCCTCTGGCATCATAAGTCCGTGACTGCCTGCTTCGCCGTCAATTTCGTGACAGCCGTGGTCTGGTGCAAAGCCGAGAAGCGTTTTGTGGTCAGACCAATTATCACGGATAGCATTTGCAAATGTTTCATAAGCGTTGATGTTGTGTTTAAGCGCATCAATTGCTTCTTCGCCCTCGGGGCCGACACGATGCATTCTGCCGTCATAGTTGCCGTTATAAACACAAATCAAATCGTATTTATCTTCTTTGATAAGCTCAAGCGCTTTTGCGTTTGCTTCATCAGGAGTTTCAACGATAAAATAATCCATTTCACGCTCAAGGAAAATCTTTGACATACTGTCATTTCCTGTTGAGACGATGCAGGGCTTTTTACCTGCACGGATGAGAGCATCAAACACACTGTCTGTTTTAACAACAGGTTTTGTGTAAGACTGAATACCGTGAACCTCAGGAGTCACACCCGTGTACATCGTTGCAAAACAAACAGGTGTTACGGACGGCATAACGGTCTGCAACGGCAGCGTAACATCTGAGTTGAGCATTACGGGAGTGAAAAGATCCGTATATTTTTCAAAAATCCAGAGAGCAACAGCATCGGGATTGTACATAAAAACACGGTCGATATTTTTGCCGTGTGTGAGTTTTGTTAAAACATCAAGCGGTGCATCTGCATTAGCGGGAGCTTCGACACCGAGCGCTGTACAAACAGATGCTGCAACGCCTGTTAATTTCAAAGGACAGAATAAATCAAGCATTAAAAATCACCTCAGAAAAATTATATTACATTTTAATGGTGTGTCAACAGATTATTTACAAATATTTCACTTGATTTTATTGTGCAAATAATGTAATCTATATTTGTAACGAAAATAACCCCAGGAGGTACAAAAATGAAAAAAGGATTATGCATTGTTCTTTCTCTCGCAATGGTTATTGCTTCTTTTGTTGCTTGCGGAAAGAAAGATGACGACACAAATCAGACAACAAAACTCAACTCAAGCGGTGACGCTTACATAAATGTAACCGACAAAAACGGTGAAGACGTAACTGACAATGACGGTCAGGTTATGACATCTGTTCTTTCCGAGGACGAAAAGAGTAAGGCTGACAAGACAAAAAAGCAGGATAAAACCAATAAGGGTGAAACTTCTACCACAAATGGCACTGCAAACAATCCCTCTCTTCCGAGTGAGCTTGACCAGATTATCAACGCAGAAACTTTCAACCCTATCGCTAAACCCGACGACCTTCTTGAAGAAGGCACAACAGTTGCAAAGAAAACAACTCTTCGTGAGGATGTAATCGGCAACTCTTTTGAAAAGAAAAAGTATACACTTTCAATGAAAATCGTCGGTGAAGACGGCGAAATGCCTGCTAAGGTTGTAATGAACGGTGACGATTTTGCACTCAGCGTTGATTACCAGGGTATGCCGATAAAGATGCTCATCAAGGACGGCAAGACTTACATCGCTTTCAGCCTTGCAGCAAGCCGTTTCTATATGGAAACTGATGAAATCCTCGATTCAACAGAAATGACACCGAATTCCGAGAAGCACACTTATGTCGGAACTTCAAATGTAAAAGACGGCGACAAGACATATGTCTGCGAAGAGTACACAACAGAATCAGGACTGACTGTTAAATACTACTTCCTCGATAAGAAGTGGGTTCGTTACGAAGCAGTCAACGGTGACGAAGTTGCAATCTTCAAGGTTGAAGAGTTCAAAAACAAGGCAGACAAATCAATCTTTGACCTTAAGGGTTATACAAAGTTTGATGTAAATGCATTTGCAAATATGGGTATGTAAGATATGAATACGGCTCTTATAACAGGGTCAGCAAGAGGTATAGGCGCAGCAACCGCTGCGCTTTTTGCTGATATAGGATATAATGTTGTAATCAACTACAACACAAGTGAAGCGGATGCAATCGCGCTTTGCGAAAAAATCAGATCCAACGGCGGAAACGCGATAGCCGTACAGGCTGACGTTTCAGAAATGAGCGAAGCAAAACGTCTTTTTGATGAAGCTAAAAAGGTTTTCGGCTCGGTTGATGTGCTTGTCAACAACGCAGGTATTGCACAGCAGAAGCTTTTTACCGACATTACGCAAGATGATTACGACCGTATGTTTGACTGTAATGTAAAAAGCGTTTTCAACTGCTGTCAGTGTGCGCTACCCGATATGATACACAATAAGTACGGAAGAATTATAAACATTTCTTCTATGTGGGGTGTTGTCGGTGCGTCGTGCGAGGTGCATTATTCAGCATCAAAGGCTGCGGTTATCGGTATGACAAAGGCACTTGCACGTGAGGTCGCACCGTCAGGCATTACGGTAAACTGTATTGCTCCCGGTGTAATTGATACACCGATGAACAAAAGCTTTGACGAAGAAACAATTTCTGCCCTTAAAGAAGAAACACCTGTCGGCAGACTTGGTACTTCTGCCGATATTGCAAGAGCAATAATATTCCTTGCTGACAAAGACAATAGTTTTATCACAGGTCAGACACTCGGAATTGACGGCGGATTTATATAATTTTTCGTTTAATAAGCAAAATGCTTAAAAAGTTGCTTGATTTATATAAAATTATGTGTTAAAATGTGTGTATCTAAGTAATAGGAGGAGTCCCTATGGCAGTATGTCCTAAATGTGGAAAGAAACTCGGTCTTTTTGATATGAAGCCCGAATGTCCGAAATGCGGAGTTAATCTTTTGTATTATAAAATTGAAGAGAGACTTGAAGTTGATGCAATCAATGCAGAAATTGAGCATGCTAAGACTCAGAAGAGAATTGACAGAGTAAAGAACGCTATCTTCGGTTCACCTCTTGCAATCGTTCGTCTTGTTCTCATTCTTCTTGTTGTCGGAACATTCTTCCTTCCGCTTGCAACATTACATACGGTTGGCCCGTACTTTGAAGAAAATGTAACATTCAACGCTCTTGAAATTTATAACAAAGTTTCAGTAATGGACTTTGACGGTCTTTTCGGAATGTTCGGTTCACCGCTTCTCGGCAAGGCATTCATCTTCCTTGCAGTTTCAATGGTAACAATTGTTCTTGCAGTTCTTTGTGCTCTTCTCAGCCTCATCCTGAGCTTCCTTTCAAGCTCACCGAAGGGATTTGCAAGAAACCTTTCATTCGCAATCATCGGCATTATCTCAACTGTTGCTTCAATTGTTTGCTACAACCTTTTCATCGGCAACATCACACCTGTTCTTCCTGGTCTTGTTGAGGGTGCTGTAGGCTTCGGTCCTTACTGCATTATCGCTGCTTTTGTTCTTGTTATCGGTATCAACATCGCAATCAAGGCAAAGGGCATCAATGTTAAGTACAAGCAGAGCTACATCGATTCAATCCCCTATGAAGTATTCGTTGAGAAGTTCGGTGTCAAGAAGTACGACCTTCAGGCAGTTGAAGCTATCAAGCCCGAGTTTGATAAGCTCAATGACGAATATAAGGCAGCAGAAAAGACTGCATAAAACTAAAAAATAAAAGGAGTGGGAAACCACTCCTTTTTCTTTGTGTTCAGATAAAAACATCGGCTTGCATTTCTGCAAGCCGATTAATTTTTTCTTCAGATACTTAGATTTCAGGGATAACAACTTCAACTTCTTTACCAAGCTCTGCTGACTTAACAATGTGGTCGATAATCGCCTGGTTGTAGAGAATCTGGCTTGTCGGGATGGGTGCCGGATCGCCGTTTGCGATTGCATCAAGGAATGAACGGCACTTCTTGAAGAAGAGACCCTTGCCCTTGTTCTCGATGAGAGGAACGATTGTTTCAACCTGCTCGCCTGCAACATCGTGGTAGATTGTCATCGGACCTGACATTGAACCGTTCCAGCAGTCTGTTGACGGAATTCTCAATGCACCTTCCTTACCGAAGATGATTGTATCACCCGGTGTGTCCGGATGCATAGCCCATGCAATACGGAAGTCGAGGATAATGCCGCCTTCGAGACGAACAAATGCTGCAGCAAAGACTTCAACATTGAAACGAGCTGCATCTGCTGGATTGTTATACTTCGGGTTTGCACCGAAGAAGCCTGATGTGTAGCCTGAAACTGTAAGCGGCTTCGGATAATCGATTGCGTTAAGAACAACGTCGAGTGAATAACAACCGATGTCACCCATAGCACCGATACCTGCAGTTGACTTTTCGATAAATGTGCTGTTCGGCACACCGCGTCTTCTGCCGCCACCTGTCTGGATGTAATAAATCTCGCCAAGCTCACCTGACTGAA
>JAZROM010000020.1:0-19196 GCA_045648745.1 Acutalibacteraceae bacterium
TTTTAAAAATAAATCTGCAAGAAGGGACTTCTTGCAGATTTTTAATTGGGGTGGATAGTCGGATTCGAACCGACGGTCTCCAGTGCCACAAACTGGCGCTTTAACCAACTAAGCTATACCCACCATATGGCGCGCTTGAAGGGACTCGAACCCCTGACCCACTGCTTAGAAGGCAGTTGCTCTATCCACCTGAGCTACAAGCGCATATTTAGCCCCTTTTTGCTATTGCAGAGGTTTAGGGGAATCTGGAGCGGGTGATGGGAATCGAACCCACACGACTAGCTTGGAAGGCTAGAATTCTACCACTAAACTACACCCGCGTGTGTCTGCAACGTGATGTATTTTAACACAGGTTATCTGTTTTTGTCAATAGCAAAAAGGGATATTTTTGAATTATTTTTATTTCTTTTTTGCTTGCTTGATTTTTTCGTTCTTTTTGAACTCTTTACCGTCCTTACCGTGGCTGAAAACAGCTATCAGTTTGCGACGGGTTTTACCGTCAAGACGATAGTAATTGATCCCCTTACTTTCAAGGTAAAGCTTATAAAACTTCTGACGCTCAGAGAAATCTTTGAAATTGCGTTTTTCAAGCTTTACCCACGCAACCTCGGAAAGAGCCGAAAGACGCGGATAAATACTGTACTCAACTGCTTCAGGACAATCGATCCATTCCGTCCAGAGTTCAGCTTCTACTCCCCTCACCCTGACTCCCTTTTTACGGAAGCCTTTTGACTTCTCATTGAACTTATATGTCTTTTTAAGAGGAATTGAGCCGTAACCGTAATTGAAATAGAACGAAAGCATCGGAGAAAGAATCACTTCGCGCTTTTTAGCCTGTTGTCTGACGGTTAAAGCGTTTTTAAATGTCCAGTAATGGCAGATAATATCCTTATCGAGTTCATCACCCAGACAGTCATTCCACGCTATGCACTTTTTGCCGTGAGCTTTGAGTATTTCACGCACTCTGCCCATAAAATGCATCTGCAGATGCTTCTCATTCTTAAGGTTGTGCAGCTTGATTGCTGACTGACAGTCAGGACATTTGCGCCATTTGCCATATCTTGCCTCGTCTCCGCCAATGTGGAAATAAGGACACGGAAACAGCGGACAGACCTCGTCCAAAAGGGTTTTGATAAAATCAAATGTAGTTTCCTTTCCTGCACAAAGAATCGCAGGTTTTATACCGCCTGAGCAAGAGACATCAGGACGCACACCGTCGCACGAAAGCTCGGGATAAGCCGAAATCATTGCAGTAGTATGACCAGGAATATCAATCTCGGGAATAACGCTTATATGGCGATCTGCGGCATATTTTACGATCTCACGGACTTCATCGTGTGTGTAGTAAAACGGGCCGTATTCGGGTTGTGAGTCCGTCTGGTTGCGTCTGGCAAAATTATCGTAGCGACGCTTTGATGCAACCTCGTTGAGCTGCGGAAAAGCCTTTGATTCGATACGGTAACCCTGATCATCAGCAAGGTGCCAATGAAAGACATTGAGCTTTAAAAGTGCCATATTATCGAGCAGCTTCTTTACCGTATCTGCTCCGAAAAAGTGTCGGCACTCGTCAAGCATCATGCCTCGGTGACGGTAGCAGGGCTTGTCTTCGATAAGGAAGCCTGTGAGAGTCTTTTTACCGTCAACTCGTTTCACCTGCATCAACATCCATTTGAGCGTGACAAACGCATAATAAGCACCTCTGACAGTCGATGCCTTGATCTGAATGTTGCCGTTTTCGGTGTAGAGAGCATAACCCTCCGGGGCGATGCTTTTCGCCTTGGATATGATTATTTCGTTTTCGTTTGCGTCTGAACGTGTGTGAAGATATCGTGACAGCTCATCACCCACACTTATAAATTCACGCACACAGGTAATGGCTGTAAGGTCAGAAACAGTGACCGTTTCAGTTTCTTTAACATCATAGCGCACAGGCTTCGGAATGATCGAATATTTCATATTATTCGCCCTTTAATTCTTTAAGATACTCATCGTATGTGATTTCTTTATCGTAGAAATTGCCGGGAGTTACATCAATGATTCTGTTTGCAATCGTCTCTACAAACTGATGATCGTGTGAAGTAAAGAGAACAGTCTCGGGGAATTTGATGATACCCTCGTTAAGCGATGCGATTGACTCAAGGTCAAGATGGTTTGTCGGCTCATCAAAGATGAGAACATTCGCACCCGAAAGCATCATTTTACAAAGCATACAACGTACTCTTTCACCACCTGAAAGCACCTTTGCCTGTTTGGTAGCTTCTTCGCCTGAGAACATCATTCTGCCGAGCCAACCACGTACATCTGTTTCGAAAATAAGGTCGGAATAGCGGCGGATCCAGTCGATAAGACTATCCTCACAGCCGTCGAAAAACTCTGAGTTATCTGACGGGAAATATGCCTGTGATGTTGTTACACCCCATTTGAATGTACCTTCGTCAGGCTCAATTTCGCCCATAAGAATCTGGAAGAGTGTTGTTTTAGCAAGTGAATCTGTTCCGACAAAAGCAACCTTTTCGTCAGGCTTGATTGTAAAGCTTACGTTATCAAGCACCTTACGGTCGCCAATCGTCTTGCTGATTCCCGTAACGGTGAGAAGCTCGTTGCCGACTTCACGGTCAGGCTTGAAGGAAACGAACGGGAAACGGCGTGAAGAAACAGGCATATCTTCAATAACGAGGTTATCAAGAAGCTTTTTACGGCTTGTAGCCTGCTTGGATTTTGAAGCATTCGCGCTGAATCGTGCGATAAACTCCTGCAATTCCTTCATCTTCTGCTCAGCCTTCTTATTCTGTTCACGAAGCTGACGCTGAGCAATCTGTGTATAATCGTACCAGAAGTCGTAGTTGCCGACGTACATTGCAATCTTACCGAAGTCGATATCTACGATATGAGTACAAACTTTATTAAGGAAGTGACGGTCGTGCGAAACAACAATAACCGTACTGTCAAGCTCAATAAGAAACTCCTCGAGCCAAGCAATAGCATCGATATCAAGGTGGTTAGTCGGCTCGTCCATAAGAAGGATATCGGGGTTACCGAAAAGTGCCTGTGCAAGGAGCACCTTAACCTTGATTTCGTTGTCGAGTTCAGCCATTGAAGCGTAATGGAATTCGTTTGTAACACCAAGTCCGTTAAGCAGGATTTCGGCATCACTTTCTGCACTCCAACCGCCCATTTCAGCAAACTCTTCTTCGAGCTCACTGACACGGATTCCGTCTTCTTCTGAGAAATCCTCTTTCATATAGAGGGCTTCTTTTTCGTCCATAATCTCGCAAAGCTTCGGGTTACCCATGAGCACCGTGCGGATTACATCATACTCGTCAAAAGCAAAGTGATCCTGACGAAGAACAGACATTCTTTCGCCCGGAGTGATAAATACTTCGCCCTTATTGGGTTCAATTTCACCTGAAAGGATTTTCAGGAAAGTAGATTTACCTGCTCCGTTCGCACCGATGAGGCCGTAGCAGTTGCCGTTTGTAAATTTTAAATCTGCGCCTTTAAAAAGCTCTCTGCCGCCGTACTGGAGGCTGATGTTGGATGTACTGATCAAAGTCGTTTCTCCTTACATAAATTAAGTTTGCAACAGCGGAAAAAGCAAAAATAGCCTTAACTTAAAATTCGGCAGACAACCGAGATTGCCTGCCAAATCTGACTGATTACCACTGTTAATAAATCCTGACAAATGATAGCATAAAGAGGTTTCTTTGTCAACCACCCACAAAAAAATCAAAGCCCCGTGTTTCCACGGGGCCAAGAAAAAATATTATGCAATTCTAATGCTTATTAACAAATATTAGTAAACAACAGTTGCATCAAGAGTTGCGTCAGTTGCAGCAAAGAATGTTGTTGCTGAACGTGTTCTTACAACAAGTGAACGTGTACCGAAAGGACCAAATGCATGGTTGATTGTCCATACGCGCTCGCCATCGATATCCTCATACTGTGTGAATGCCATTGCATAAGTATAAGATGTACCGTCTTTTTCATCATAGAACTGAACCTTAGTTACCTCAGTGCTTGTCTTGATGATAACGTCGTGCTTACCAGCCTTGATAACGCCGCCATTCTTAGCATTCGGATACATGTCAGGAATTTCGATTGAGTAAACGCCGAGATCCTGCTTTGTTGAACCTACGATAGTGAAGTCTGTTCCGTCAGTAGCACCAAGCTCACCATAATCAGCATATACTGTGCACTCTGTGTAAGCTTCTGCTACGAACAACTCAATTGTCCACAACTCGTTGCCGTTAAAGTCTATAATAACAGCATCATCACGAGTGATCAACTGATAACCGTCAGCTGTAACAACACGAAGAGCTTCGGGAGAACCTGTTACTTCAATATCAACACTTGTTGTGTCACCAATATAAGCCTCACTTATGTAAATATCAACGATCTCGCCCTTAGTTGCTACCGGCGGTTCCGGAATAGTGGGCTCTTCGCCTACTGTAACTACTTCTGTGTTAGCTGTAACTGTCTGGCCATAGATACAGTGGGGATCTGTTGTAAAGCCCATCTTATCGTTTGTTGACTCAGCATAAACAACATGACGCATTCTCCATGCAGCGCTCTTGTTGTCCATTTCGCTGTAAAGAATGTTTTCCATCTTCAATGTTACGTCTGCAGGTACAAAGAACTTAAGTTCTGTTCCTTCGGGAACGTCTTCCTTAACTGTGTATGTAGCTGTGAACAAACGCTCACCTTCGAGCTTAAGACCACAGACATAGTTACCTGTGCCAAGGTCTGTGTTACCTGTAGCACCGAAGTATGAGAAGCCATACTTAGCCAAATCCTCTTCATTGCACATTGCTTCAGGCCAGAAACGTGCTCTTTCGTCACCGTTATTTGTGAAGCCGTCAAGTGCAACAGTTGACTCTTTCCATGTCGGGATAGCAGTTGTATCGAAAGCTACTGAAACAGGCTCAAGATACTGCTTGTCGTAGAAGATACCGCCATAGATGTCAAGTGCATAGAAGTTAGATGTAGCGTAAACATCAACTGTGATTGTGTCGCCAGCCTTTGCATACTCTTTGTCAGCTACGATGTCAAGATTCATAACTGCCTTCTCTTCTGCTCTGTACTCATAAGCCCAATCATAGAAGATATCGTACTCAGGACCGCACCATTCGCAGTCGTACTCAACAACAAGAGGAGTATTCATCTTGTTATAAAGAGCCCAGAAGTCTTCGTTTGTTGTTGCGTTGTGATAGTCTTCGATGATCTCGTCATCCCAGAAGTAAAGGTTCTGTTCAATTACTTCTTCCGAAGCAGCTGTTGCAGGGATGTTTTCATACTTACCGAGGTACTTGAATTCAACACCTGTGAGCCACTTTCTGTTGATTAAATCCTTGTAATCAACGCTTGCTTTGTAATCTTCTTCCCAAAGCTTTTCAGCCATCTCTGCAGCAGCTTCTTCTGCTGAGTACGGATAGCAATCACCAGCTGATGCTGCGATAGCAAATGTACCGAGAAGCATTGCAACGGAAAGAACAATACATAAAAGTTTCTTTGCCATAATATTTCCTCCTAGAAATTTATATCTTTATCCATTAAATGGATTAAAGCCTTAATTTATTCGGTCTGACCAGTTGTCTGATCAATAACCTTCGCACCGTTAATTACATCATCGAGGTATGACTTGTCATTATCATTAATCAAAGGTCTTGTACCTTCGAGGTTTGCTGCTACCTTGTATGCGTTACTGAGTGCAGGTGCTTCACCGACAAGCACTTTGAACAATGCAACTGAGTCTGTTGTATCGATAAGTGCGTCACCGTTGATATCACCGAAGAGTACGATTTCATAAGTTGCAATTACCTCACCCGTAAGAGTTGAAGTTACTGTTACAACGGAACCTGTACCGATGTAACGTCCGCCTGATGCCGTTACGTCAACTGTTACATTTTCGTATGCAACGTATGATTTTTTAAACACTGCAGCTGTAAGTCTTTCCTTAACACCTACAATGTATGTCTTGCCCTGTACTGTCTTGTATGCTGCTGTACCTGCAAGTTCGAACTTCTCTTCCACTACAGGAATTTCGGGTTCTGCCGGCTCGAGCATATCGATGTAGCCCTGAAGAGTTGATGCCATCTCGTCAACCTGAGACTGTTTGTCAACAGTAAGAGCCATATTCTGAGAAACTGTATTTTCTCTATAAGAACTAATAAGATACATTACCTCATTAAAGTTTTTATATGTATTAGTATAAATCTCTGAAGAAGAATTGTCAAGCAAATCCAGGATTTTTTGAAGTTCTGTATAATCTGCCAATTTTAACACAAGTTCATTGGTAAGATTAACTATATTACTCGCGAACTGATCAACTTCAGGCTGATAAGTAATGTCAAGACCGTATACAACTTTGTCGATTTCTGCCTGAAGAAGTGCGACTGAACCATCTGTGTACAAACCTGTCGCGATCTTTTCGTTGGCGGCATTGATTGCATTCTGAACAGATGAGTAGTCTGCGTTCTTAAGCCAGAGACCGTCAATAACACTGTCAATAGTCTGTACAAGCGAATCAACATATTGCTGATCATTGATTGTAAGAACGCCTGAGTTCATTTCTCTTTCAGCGCCCTCAACCAGTGTCTTAAGTGCTTTGACAGCGTCATCAGCATATATACCCTCGTTGATTTTAGCCCATGCTTCGTCGATTGCTCGTCTGAGCTCTGTATAATCAGGCGGGAGTAAAGCAAGACGATCAGTTGCAACTTCAATTGCGTATGCAAAGGCATTAACTTCGTCCTGACGGTCGATAGTGTAACCGTATTCAACGGAGTCCATAACTTCGCGAAGGTTATTTATACTGTTCTCGGTATAAATGCCTTTGGCAATTTCATTCTCAGCTGCTTCAAGTGCAAGTGTAACACTTGAATAATCAGCAGGCTTGAACTTAAGCCCCTTGATTGCATTGTCAAGCGAAGTTACATAACGGTCAACCGTGGCCTGCTTATCTGCGGTATATGTGCGTTTTATGCTGTTGATTGTTGCGTTGAGTGTTGCAACGGAAAGCGTTGTATAAAGTGTGAGGTCGGACGGAACTTCGAGAATCTTAAGGTCAACCTGTGTATAGTCTGCAGGTGCAACCTCGAGCTTTGACAATGCATACTGAATTGCTGTCGCATAAGAATCAACATCTGACTGATATCTGATATCCAATCCATCAACAACAGATGCGACTGCGACATTAAGCTCCGATATAGACTCGGAAGTATAATATGTGTAACCCGGATGTGCAAGAGTAAATGCTTCATCCTTGTCAAGCTCTGCCTGTGCGAGAGCAAGCTGATCGTTGACATTTTTATAGTCAGCAGGAAGATATTCGAGGTTATCAATAGCAGACTGAATGCTCTCTGCGTAGCCATCAACTACAGCCTGTTCACTGATAGGCTTGTTGAGTATAACGTTGATATAAACCGAAGTAAGGTTATCCAGACTCTTTTCGGAGTAAAGACCCTCACCTGTTGAAACGATAGAGTATGCTTCGTCCTGAAGTTCGCGTACTCTTGTATAATCCGCTGTGTTTTCTTTAAGAGAATTGAGCGCAAGAAGTATAGCGTTCGTATAACCTTCAACCGTTGACTGCTGAGTAAAATCAAGACCGTAAACGACATTGTTCATTGCAGTCACAACAGCAGACCAATTTGAATAAAACATATCTGCTGTAAAGCCGTAAGTATCAGCGTAAGTCGAACGGATAAGCTCTTCGTGCTCCTGAACGGCTGAAATTGCATTATAAACTGATGTGTAGTCTGCAATATTTTTACCGAGATTGTCGATAGCAGACTGCAATGCGGAAACAGCACGGTTGATATCATTCTGATATCTGATATCAAGATTCATCTTGCTTTCAAGATTTGCAATTGCCTGATCGACAGCTGACATATCCTCATACATTGTTCTGTCGAGAGAATATGCAACAGCAAGAACATTGGCTGCAGCAGTTACATCTGCAGGTTTATACTGAATTCTTGAGAGTAAATCGTTAAGCGTTGCCGTTGCCTCGTCAATCTTTGACTGATAGGAAAGATCCTTGCCATGCAAGGCCACAAGAGCATCGTAAGCGGCGGTAAGCTCAGCTGCAAATTCGTCAACAACCTGATTTAGCTTGACGAGTTTATATGCAGCCTCAGCCTTACCTGCCTCGGTATAGTTCGCAGAGGTCAGTGAAAGAGCATCGATTGCTCTTTCGAGTACAAGCACATAACCGTCAACTGTTGGCTGCTGACTGATAAGAAGCGGTTCTGCAACAACATAACCGTCAAGTTCGTCATAAACACAGCCTGATCTTGTAAGCGCTGAAACAAGGTTTGACCAATTGTTGTAAGCCTTTTCTGCAGGCATACCGTAAGTAGCCTCAGCCTTACGCATAAGATTGTTTACCGTGCTGAGGTGTTTGTTGAAAACAGAATAGTCTGCGGTTGCTTCCTGAAGAGAATCAAGAGCAAGTTTAAGATCTGCAGCAAGTTTATCAACTGCAGGCTGGTAGATTACGCTGTAGTTTGAAACATAGTTATCAAGAATATTCTGAACCTTTGCCCACGAAGCGAGGGTGTAGTTATTCTTATTCTTTGCGAGTGCCTGATTATAGTATGCATTTGCAATTGAATAGTCAGCAACACGCATTTCGAGCGAATCATAAGCTTCCTGCAATACGGCATATTTTTCGTTAATTTCTTCCTGTGTGGTATCGGGTCTTACAAGACACGCTTTAGCGGAGTTATAAGCATTTGAGAAAGCTTCCCAACCTGCTGAATAGTACCATGACTGCGGATTGTACCCCTTGAAACCGCCTGCAGGAACATCTGTTGTCATTATTGCAGGATCAGTAGTCTGTATTCTTTCAACAAGTGTGCGCAATGATCCTTTATCATAAGTAACAACTCTTAACGAATGTGAATGACCGACATAAACCTCGCTCCAGCCACCGGGAGTTCTGTAGCGGACAGAAACAGTATAATCGTTTGTGCCGATTGCTTCACTCGGTCCCGAGCCTGTGAAATAGAGAAGGAAGCTTGCACCCGTATCGCTGATATACCCGCTGAATGAAGTCAGTCCGAGTTCACCTGTAGCAATCGGGTCTGTCGGGGGATTACCGTTATCATCTTCTCCATCAAAGGTATCCGTAACACCCGAATCGATATATGATGCGTGATGATAAACAGAAACACGTTCACCTGAATTTTCCGCCTGATTAAGGTTGGCAGTAACAAGACGGAGATTAAGGTCTGACAAAGATGAGTGGAGACTCTTATCAAAGTATACATAAGAAAACGGTCTGTTACCGTCGGGGTCATAAGCTATATTATAGTCACGGTTTGCACTGTGTCCGTCTGAACGGTGCATCATACCGTATTCAGTAGTCCAGTCAGGCGCTGAACCTGTGCTTTCAAAGTTAACACTACCCTCACCTTCGCCGTTAGCGTAAAGCGTACCGTAAGTATTTGCGCCGAGGACATACGATGCGATATAGGAACGGTTCTTTGTGCTCTGACCAAAGAAGAAGTCTTCATATGTTCTCTTTGTTGAGTATTCACCTGCAGGTGTAACAATTGCTTCAACATAAGATGAACCGTAAGTATTATAAGTATTTGTATAGTTTTTGCCTGTTACTGCATTGTAAGCTGTGTAAGAATATGTAACCGTAAAAATAAGGTTTGTACCGACGGTTGCTGTACCGCCTGTAATGAACCAGGAGTAAGTTCCGTTGGAATAAGAGTAATCACTGAAGGTAACCGTGGTGTTACTGCAGGAGATCGTAGGATCTGATGAGAGTGCAACACCCGGGGTGAACGATATCTGTGTAGCAACGGGGGTTTCACCTGCATACGCAATTGAATTGAATGAGCTGCGAAGCTCAGGCATACCTGACGGAGTAGCCTTGACAATAACAGAATTATCGCCTGACGGCTGTCTCATCGTGTAAGCAGAATATGCGACTCGCGTTACCTCTGTTACCGCGACGGTAGCCAACGGTCTGTCGATATCGAGCGTTGCATCCGCCTGAACTGCGGCTGACGCAACTATACCTCCGCCCGAAACAGCAAACGGCAACGAAGACAGAACCAGTGCCGTCGCAATAATTAAACTGAGAATCCTTTTAACTGATTTCATTTTATACACCACCAAAAAAGAGTAGACTAACCCTAGGTTACATTTATACGTATATATTTTATCATAAGCGTAACTTCAAGTCAACTCGGTGAAATGATTTGTATGAATAAATATACTGCCCAAAAGCGGTATATTGTCACAAAAAGAAACAGGCGGTACAAAAGTACCGCCTGAAGTTTAGTTGTTATTAAGCTACTGTTCTTGCTTTTCCGATAAGATCTCTGAATGTGATTTCTTTGTTTCTATACTGGTCGGGAGTCTGGTTTATAATTTCCATCTTAAGACCTGCATTTTCAACCGATTTAGCATCAGCAATACCGATTGCACCGCTACCGTCGAGGTCACCTGCAACACCGATGTGCTTTGTTGAATTTCTTACACGCTGCATTGCAGCTGCATAAGTTCTCATAACAACGGCGTCCTGACCGTCGACGTAGCTGTCACTGTTAACGTCACCCATAACGATCAATGTGTATGATGTATCAACATCATATTCACCGTCACCATCGGGGTCAGATGCGATATCAATCTTAGAACCTGTACCGTTACCATTTTCTGTCGGTGTGAAGAGGAGTGTGTCACCTGCTGTCGGGTAACCATAATAGATTGTATAGTAGAAATAGAAGTCGTCGCCCCACATTTCTCTTTCTTCATCATTATAGAAGCCTTCTTCATAACCGAAGAGATACTTGAACTCGTTGTCTGTGAACTGAAGTTCAGTGTCATAGTACTCGAGTGTAGGAATAGGTTCAAGGTTGTCAATAGCATCACGAAGAGCGCTTGCAACACCGTCAACGACGATCTGGCTGTCGATATCGTACTTGATTTCTGCATTGAAATCTTCTGCCTTTATAAAGCTGTCGATAACAGCCTGAACTGATTCTTCTGTGAAGAGCATCGGGTCAGAAAGGTCATCAAGACGATAAATCTGTGCCTCAAGTTCTGAGTAGTCAGCATCACCCTTGTTTGCTTTAAGACCTGAAACTGCGTCACGAAGCTGTGCACGAGCCATATTTATCTTAGACTGCGGGTAGTCACCGAGTGTACCGTTTCTCTCGTAAACTGCGTACTCTTCCATAACTTCTGTTGCGAAGTTGAATGCCTTTTCATAAGCGTCCCATGAACGGTTTGTGTAAAGCTGGTTGCCGTCTGCATCGTAGTTAGAGTAGTTTGCTGCGATAGTCTTCTGGTAAATCTTGTTCAACTGATAGTTATCAGCAGTTGTCGGGAAATACGTAAGAATATCCTGATGTGTGTGAAGAAGCTCGTAATATGCATAAGTGATTTCTGCACGAGTGGGAGCTGTGTAGTTTTCGGGATCTTCATCTGCCATATCGTAGTTGTAGATCATATCTCCTACAGACTCAACAACATCCTTGAATCTGTTGTATGCCCACGGCTCGAAGTCAACCTGTGCAAAGTATTCGTAATTGTCGTCATAATACTTGAGTCCGTCATTATCAGGAAGCTTGAGTTCTTCATGAAGTTCTCTGAGCTGCTTGATTGTGAAGGATTCACCTGCAGGATGAGTATCTTCATACTGAACCTTGATGAAATCGAACTGATCGAGATCGAGGATGCCAAGAAGAGTACCGAGAAGGTCAAGAGAGTCACCACAAAGTGTGCCGGGGCCTGTAAGGTTTATAATATACTGAAGAAGCATACGTGCTGTTCTCTGAAGACCTGTGCCGTTAAGAGCAGCATTCGGGTTGTATCTTACAGGGTACTCAGCACCTGTATCCGTTGTATTTCTTTCAATGAGGAGTTCATCAAGAGTTGTATATGCATACGGAACAATGAGGTTCAACTGATAGTTATTATCGTTGAGGTAGGGTTTTGAATCCTTTTCTGTCGGGAGGCGGAAGAGGCCGTTAAGAACACGTGCAAGAAGATTAACAAGCGCATGGCTGAGCGGTTTATTAAGCTCTGAGTCTCCTCTTCTGCCGATGATACGGAGAAGACCGTTGATATCAAAGTTAAGGATGTTACCGATAATGCTGTCGATGAAGAGGTTTTCCATACCGTACTGACTGTCTTCAACACCGTAGAAGATGTTTGTAAGAGGAAGAACCTGACCGACTGTCATATAGAGCTTATACCACGGGCTGTTCATATTAGCCTCAGTCTTATGTGCCTCTGTGGGATAGAGGTTGAAGAGAACTGCGTACTGACCGAGAAGCTGGTCAAATACACCGTTGAGGAGCTCGTCAAATGTCGGTGTAAGATTGTCAAGAAGAGCCTGATAAGAAGCAACTGTGTTACCGGGCTTGTAACCCATCTGACCAACGATGTAGTATCTGAGAACTGCTGCTGCAACGTCAAGACACTGCATTGAGTCAGGGATAAGCTCGCCACTTTCAATCTTTGCTTCAAAGTCAACTGAAGGAATAACTTCAGCCGCAATATTTACAAGTGTGTATGTAGCAAGCTCCTTGATTGAGTTACATTTGCTCGGGAAATAGAAGCCGTCAACAAATGCATCGAGAAGCATCTGTGCCAAGAAAGCAAATGTCTGCTCTTCTGTAGCTGTTTCGAGGTATGCACTGTCTTCCGCTGAAAGAACAGGGAAGTCTGAAAGAAGAGTCGGGAGAATCGGAAGAACACCCTTGAGAAGGTCAGCAAGCTGAGCCATAAGGTCAGGAGCAACTGTGAGGTATTCACCGCCGATACCGTCATCCTGAAGGTAGATATAGCTTGTGATACCTTCCTTAAGAACGTACTCAATACCGTAGTTAATCTTGTCGAGGTTGTTCGGGTTTGCGGGATTCGGGCAGCCTACCATTGTAAGGAAAGCTTCCATAATCTCTGCAGCTGATGCATCCTCGGGAAGACCAACTGTTTCGTAAGTAACGAAAAGGTTGATAACCATATCAACATAAGACATTTCCTCAGCTGTCGGGTCATCAAGAGGAATCTCAAGAAGATCGATGATAAGTGAACCTGCGAAAGGAATAACAACATCATCGATAAGAGCTACGAAGATATTTCTGCAGAAATCGTAAATTGATGCCTTTGTGATGTCAACTTCGTCATGTGTAAGTGAAGGACAAAGCTGAACAAGACCCATCATTTCCTTAAGTGTACCGTCAGGATTTGTTTCAAGACCAAGGAAGTCTGCAACAACGTTTTCACCTGTTTCGGCATCTGCAAGAAGGTCGCAGATGAACTTGATACAACGGTTTGCAAGGAAATCGTTAATGATAGCATCAAGGTTAGAGTTAGCCTTATCATAGTTTTCTTCAAGCATTTCCGGATCTATAAGAAGATTATAGATAGTATATGTAAGGAAACCGTGAAGGTCGTCAAGCATCGGGATCATTTCACCGAGATCAACAAAGTTACCGATAATACCAAGGTCAAGATCGTTACCGATGAGCTTATAAAGCGGATCAGCATTATCAGAAATGAACTGAAGGAACTTGCCGAAGAACTCAAGGTCGCTCATTGTGGTTGAACGACGGCGGAAGTTCTCGTTCTCGGGAATTGTCCAGTCAACTTCCTCAAGATCTTTAAGATTAAGAATTCCACTACCTGCTGTGTAAAGGAAGCTTGAAGTAATGTTGTTGATTGTGTCGAAAAGTGAGTCAAGAGAGTAAATCTTAATCTCAATACCGACAATTTCTTCGTCAACGTCAAGACCTGCAAGAAGGTCGTCGTCAAGGAAGTCAAGCAAAGCAGAAGCTGCCTGGTCGTTTGAGAAATACGGCTTATAGTTAGTGTCGTAACCATAAGGTCTCTCATAGTTTGTCTTGTACGCACTTGCGCCAACTGAGAATGCTGAAAGCATCACAACGATAGCAAGAAGCACGGACAACAGTCTTTTAGATTGTTTCATCTAAAAACACCTCCAATAAAGTTGCCAAGTAAACTCGTCAGCGGATTAGTGCGACCCGATAGCCCACACAAGCCCCACTAATACACTTTGGCTTATACTAATATTATCAAATAAAAAACAATTTGTAAATAGATTTTAAATAAAAAAGATGTAAAAAACGGCAATCTTTTTGTATCGTTTTCGTCAGAATTAACGAATTCCAGACAGGCGTTTTCTTATGTATTGCATTTATAACAAAAAGAATTTTAGATTTTTGTAAAAAATGCCCATAAGTGCTTTTTATTAAAAAAAGAGGTGCCACAAAAAATCAAATTCTGAATATCAGTTTTAAATATTTTATACATAATGTATATTGATTTATGCAGAAAAAGTATTATACTTTTTGTTAACAGTAATCGATATGGTTTAAAAGGACTCTTTTGCACGAAATATTGTTTTTGTGACATATATGATTACCGTCAATAAAAGTATACTATAATGAAGTTAATTCCGGAGGCTCAGTTATGAGAAAGAATGATCAGAAGTTGTTTTTGCAGAAAATTGTACTTGCATCTGTTTTTGCCGCAATCACAACTGCATTGACTTTCTATGTAAAGATCCCTTCACACAACGGTTACATTCATCTCGGAGATGCTGTTATTTTTCTCGCGGCTGCACTTATGCCCACCCCCTACGCAATGGTCAGCGCGGCTATCGGAGGCGCGTTTGCTGACCTTATAGGCGGTTATACTATATATATAATACCGACGCTCATTATAAAAGCTCTTCTTGTTTTGCCCTTCAGCAGTAAGAAAAGCAAAATTCTGACAAAAAGAAATATCATTGCATTGTTCATTGCCGGTGCGATAACAGTGGTCGGATATTATGCCGCAGAGGTCGTGCTTGTTGCAATTTCTTCATCAGGCGGCATCAGTTATCTTTTATCCCCTGCTCCGTGGTCGGCAGCACTTTACTGCATACCCAGTAACATCATCCAGGCGGTCGGAAGTGCCATAATTTTTATTCCTGTTGCAATTGCACTTGACAAAATCGCGATTAAGGGTAAAATATAACAGACAATCAGGCAGACACGGAGGAAAAATATGGCTGATATAATCTACACTTACGCAGGCAGTGCGTACCTTAACATAACAAACAAATGCCCCTGTTCCTGTATTTTCTGTATAAGAAGCAACGGAGACGGTCTCGGTTCTGCCGAAACATTGTGGCACAAAAAAGATCCGACGATAGAAGAAATCAAAGCAGAAATTGACAGTTTTGATTTTTCACCGTACAACGAGGTTGTTTTCTGCGGTTACGGTGAGCCGATGCAGGCACTCGATAACCTTATCGAATCCGCAAGATATCTTAAAGAAAAGCACGGACTTAAAATAAGACTCAACTCAAACGGTCTTGGCGACCTTATCAACGGTAAGCCGACCGCTCACCTGCTTGAAGGACTTGTTGACAGCATTTCAATAAGTCTCAATGCTCCCGATAGTGAAAGCTATCAGCGTGTTACACGCTCGAAGTTCGGTGAAGAGTCCTTTGGTGCACTTCTTAAGTTTGCTGAAGATTGCAAAAAGTATATCCCAAGCGTAAAGTTTACGGCAGTTGATGTGATTTCGGAAGAAGAAATCGAAGCTTGCAAAAAAATTGCAGATAAAATGGGAATACCTCTCAGAATAAGAGAGTGGATAAAATAAAAAAGCGGAGATGATTTCAGCTGAAGTCATCTCCGTTAATTTTTTATTGTCAGATTCTTGCTACGCCTGAATCTCTTGCTGCCTGTGCAACTGCTGCTGCAACGGCTCCGCCTACTCTCGGGTCGAATGCCTTGGGTATAACATATTCGGGGTTAAGCTCCTCGTCAGAAACAAGGTCTGCAAGTGCCTTTGCTGCCGCAATCTTCATTTCCTCATTGATATCACTTGCACGTACATCAAGAGCACCGCGGAAGATACCCGGGAAAGCAAGAACATTGTTAACCTGATTCGGGAAGTCACTTCTGCCCGTACCGACAACTGCTGCGCCTGCTTCTTTTGCAAGGTCAGGCATAATTTCGGGCACGGGGTTAGCCATTGCAAGAACAATTGGATCCTTCGCCATTGAACGGATCATATCCTGTGTAACAACGCCCGGTGCAGAAACACCGATGAAGATATCTGCACCCTTCATAGCATCAGCAAGTGTACCGCGGACATGGTTCTTGTTTGTGAAGTCTGCGATATCCTGCTTTGCGGGAGCGAGGTCGTCACCGTCACAGATAACACCCTTACGGTCGCACATAATGATGTCGCCGATACCCATTACCTTGAAGAGCTTTGCAATTGCAACACCTGCTGCACCTGCACCGTTGAATACTGCTGTACAGTCTTCAATCTTCTTGCCTACTATTTTAAGTGAGTTGATGAGTGCTGCACAGCAAATAACTGCTGTACCGTGCTGGTCATCGTGGAAAATGGGAATATCTGCCTTTTCCTTGAGCTTTCTTTCGATCTCGAAGCAACGGGGTGCTGCGATGTCCTCAAGGTTGATGCCGCCAAAGCTGCCGCAGAGAAGTGCAACTGTGTTTACGAACTCATCAACATCCTGTGTGCGAACACAGAGAGGGAACGCGTCAACACCGCCGAACTCTTTAAAGAGAACGCACTTACCTTCCATAACAGGCATACCTGCTTCGGGTCCGATATCACCGAGACCGAGAACAGCCGAGCCGTCTGTAATAACTGCAACAAGATTTGAACGACGTGTGAGTTCATAGCTCTTGTTTATATCCTTCTGAATTTCAAGACAGGGCTGTGCAACGCCCGGTGTGTATGCAAGTGAAAGTGCTTCCTTGTTGTCAACCTTTGCTCTTGCAATAACTTCAATCTTGCCGTTCCACTCGTAGTGGAGCTTAAGAGATTCTTTTGCGTAATCCATTATATATTATCCTCCAAAATAAAACTTACTTCTCCCACGGGAATACATAGCCAAGTCCGAGTTCGTCACGAACCTTATTCATTTCAGCCTGAACTGACTCGTTGATGGGAACACCGCTATCCTTACGGCTGAGCCAGATTTCCCACTCTTTTTCACCGGCTGTGTAGATGCGTTCTTCACCCGGCATCTTCTTTGATGCACGTACTGAACGGATGATGTCGCCTGCCTTCTTACGAGCGATTTCTTCGCCGAGGAAGTGATCTGTATCAATAGCAATGAAGTAGTGACCGAGGTGGTACGGACGGATGTTGCCTTCTTCATCTTTACCGTCGAGATCCTTACCGTAAGCACCGTCCTGAAGAATTGATGAGAAGAACTCAACTGCCATTGCGAAGCCGTAGCCCTTGTAGCCGCCGAGTGCTTCACCGATACCGCCGAGAGTTGTAAGAGCTGCTGTGCCCTGACGGATTTTCTTGAGTGCTACACCTGCATCACCTTCAACGGGATTACCGTCGATATCGATAACAGTACCGGGATGGATGTCCTCACCGATTCTCTCATAATACTCAACTTTACCATTCTGTGTGATTGATGTTGCACAGTCGAAGTTAAAGTCGAACTCTTCATCTGTCGGAACACCGATTGTGAACGGGTTTGTACCGAACATACCTTCAACACCGAATGTCGGAGCAACTGACGGACGGGCATTTGTACCTGTCATACCGATACAACCTGCCTTTGTTGCCATTGTTGTATAATAACCTGCAATACCGTAGTGGCAGGAGTTACGTACAACTACCATACCCATACCGTATTCCTTAGCCTTTGCGATAGCCATGCTCATAGCCTTGTGACCGATGACCTGACCCATACCGTTGTGGCCGTCAACAACTGCTGTTGTCGGAGTTTCTTTAATGATTTCAAAGTTTGTTACAGGTTCCTGGATACCTGCATTGATTCTGTCAATGTAGATGGGCTTGAAACGGTTGCAACCGTGTGACTCGATACCGCGTCTGTCTGACTCGAGGATGATATCAACAACGATTTCGCAATCTTCAGCAGGAACACCCACACCCTTGAATGCATCAACCATAAAGTCGTGCAGAGTTTTCCAATCGCATACTACTTTTGGCATAATAATTACCTCCTATAAACATTTAAATATTATACATTTATTTTACCCTTGCGGGTTATTTTTAATCTTCAGCTGCCCAACCCTTCGAGCGTTCGACGGCACGAAGCCAGTCTTTATAAATCTTATCTCTTTCATCCTTTGTAATTTTCGGGATGAAGACCTTTTCAACCTCACGGTTGTGCTCGATTTCGTCAAGGCTATTCCACATACCGACTGCAAGACCTGCAAGGTATGCTGCGCCGAGTGCTGTTGTTTCAACAGTCTTCGGACGGTTAACCATTGTACGGATGAGGTTAGCCTGAATCTGCATCATAATGTTACTTACACTTGCACCGCCGTCAACACGAAGCTCGGAAAGTGTAATCTGTGAATCCCTGGTCATAGCCTCGAGAAGGTCAGTCATCTGGAAGGCGATGCTTTCAAGCACGGCTCTTGCGAAGTGTGCACGGTTAACACCGCGTGTAAGACCGACGATTGTACCTCTTGCGTACATATCCCAGTACGGAGCGCCAAGACCTGTGAAGGCGGGTACAAGATACATTCCGTTTGCATCGGGAACACTTTCGGCAAGCTCGTCGCATCGGCTTGCATGATCGATAAGATGAAGTTCATCGCGAAGCCACTTGATAACAGAACCTGCGTTGAAGGCACTGCCTTCGATTGAGTATGTTGTCTTGCCGTTGAGACTCCACGCAACACCTGTGAGGAGATTGTGCTTTGAATCAACACGCTTGTCGCCTGTATTCATAAGAAGGAAACAGCCTGTGCCGTATGTATTCTTTGCCTGACCGGGATTGAAGCATGCCTGACCGAAAAGTGCGGCAGGCTGGTCACCGATTGCACCGCAGATAGGAATACCTGCAAGCTCTTCAAGACCGAGAATATTCGGTGCAACTTCACCGTAAACCTTACTTGATTCAACGGGAGTCGGAAGCATACACATCGGAACACCGAGCTTTTCGCAAAGGTACTCGTCCCACTCAAGCTTATCAACATCAAAGAGCATCGTACGCGATGCATTCGAATAATCCGTTACGTGAACCTTTCCGCCCGTAAGATTCCAGATAAGCCATGTTTCAACCGTACCGAAAAGAAGCTGACCTTTTTCAGCAAGCTCTCTTGCTCCGTCAACATTGTCCAGAATCCACTTGATTTTGGTACCTGAGAAATAAGCGTCAACAACAAGTCCTGTATGGTCTTTTA
>JAZROM010000021.1:0-20190 GCA_045648745.1 Acutalibacteraceae bacterium
AAATGAAAATTGTCTTCCTAAGACCGCTTGGCCTCCGACTTCCTGCGGCTCGATGTAAACTGCTCTCTGAAGTATAATCTGACCGCCGTCCGGTATTTCATTTACAAAATGCACTGTTGCACCCGTCACCTTAACACCGTAGGAAAGTGCTGCCTCGTGAACCTTAAGACCGTAGAAGCCTTCACCGCAGAAGGACGGAATCAACGACGGATGAACATTGATGATCCGCTTCGGATAGCAGGATGTAAAGCTCTCTGTAAGGATACACATAAAGCCTGCAAGGATGATAAGTTCAATTCCGTTATCCTTAAGAACTGACTTTACTTCTGCCTCAAACTCTTCACGTGTTGAATAATTTTTATTGTTGATAACCGCAGTTTTTATACCTGCGTTTTCAGCACGGGTAAGAGCATAAGCACCCTCCTTGTTGGAAATTACAAGCTCTATTTTACCGCTTCTGATAATTCCCGAGTTCTGTGCATCAATAAGTGCCTGGAGATTTGTTCCGCCTCCTGAAACAAGGACGGCAATTTTAGTAGGAACAGTATTCATAGCCTATCCCCTCTTATTCGATGATGATTTTCTCGTCACCTGCAACGATTTCACCGATTATGTAAGCATCCTCACCGTTTGCACGGAGAATTTCGAGTGCCTTGTCTGCATCTTCCTTGGCAACAACAACGCTCATACCGACGCCCATATTGTAAGTGTTGAACATATCACGCTCGGGTATGTTACCTGTTTTTGCGGTGAGGTCGAAAATAGGAAGAATACGGATTGAAGACTTGTCTATCTTTGCTCCGAAACCGTCGGGAAGACTTCATGGAATATTCTCGTAGAAGCCGCCGCCTGTGATGTGAGAAACAGACTTAACTGTTACCTCTTCAAAGAGTGCGAGCATCGGCTTAACGTATATCTTTGTGGGAGTAAGGAGTGTTTCACCGAGTGACTTGCCGCCAAGCTCCTCGAGAGGAGTCTTGATATCAGCATTCTCGATATCGAAAACTTTTCTTACAAGGGAGAAACCGTTTGAGTGAACACCTGATGACGGAAGAGCGATGATGATGTCGCCTTCTTTAACAGTCTTGTTGTTAACGATCTTATCCTTATCAACAACACCTACTGAGAAACCTGCCATATCGTATTCATCAACGGGATAGAAACCGGGCATTTCTGCTGTTTCACCGCCGATAAGTGCTGAACCTGACTGAACACAACCCTCTGCAACACCTGCAACGATGTCAGCAATTCTTTCAGGAATGTTCTTACCGCATGCGATGTAGTCAAGGAAGAACAACGGCTTTGCACCGCAGCAGATAACGTCGTTAACGCACATTGCAACGCAGTCGATACCGACTGTGTCGTGCTTGTCCATAAGGAAAGCCATCTTAAGCTTTGTGCCGACACCGTCTGTACCGCTTACGAGTACGGGCTTTGAGATACCTGTGAGATCAAGCTCAAAAAGTCCGCCGAAGCCGCCGATGTCTGATGCAACTGAATTTGTCATTGTTCTTGCGATATGAGCCTTCATAAGCTCAACTGCCTTGTAACCTGCTGTGATATCAACGCCCGCTGCTGCGTAGCTGTCTGATTTAGAATTTGTATGCATATTTCTTATTCCTTTCCGTTCCAACAATATGTGCAAAGGTCGCATTCATCAAGTCCGATTGCTTTGATAAGACCTTCGAGTGACTGAAATTCGAGTGATGCGAAATTGAACTTTTCGCAGATTGTCTGACGAAGCTTTGTGCCTCTTTCTGTTGAAGAATCACTGTATTCTTCAAGATATTTAAAACCTTCCTCGCCTTCAAGCTCCATAATGGTGCTTCTTGTTATAAGGTCAAGGTCGCTTGTATTTCGTGAGAAGTTAAGATACTTACAACCGTACATAATCGGCGGACAGGCAGAACGCATATGAACTGCCTTTGCACCGTGCGAGTAAAGGAATTCAACTGTCTCACGAAGCTGTGTTCCTCGTACAATTGAGTCGTCAACAAAGAGAAGATTTTTATCTCTGATAAGCTCATGAACGGGTACCTGCTTCATTTTTGCAACCCTGCTTCTGTCGCTCTGTTTGGATGACATAAAGCTTCTGGGCCATGTCGGAGTGTATTTGATAAAAGGTCTCGAAAACGGGATTCGGCTTTTATTTGCATAACCGATTGCGTGAGGTGTACCTGAGTCTGGAACACCGCTGACGTAATCAACGTCATCTGCGTTGCCGACCATCATATCGTGCTCAGCAAGAATTTCACCATTACGGTAACGCATAACTTCTACATTTACACCCTCATAGTTTGACGGTGAATAACCGTAGTAAGACCAGAGGAAAGCACAGATACGTTTTTTCTTGCCCGGAGCAGCAAGCTGCGTGATACCATCACAAGTAAACTCAACAATTTCACCGGGTCCGAGTTCTTTTTCATCATCATAGCCAAGCTTCTGATAAGCAAATGACTCAAATGATGCGCAGTAACCGTTTTCGCCCTTGCCGATAAGAACCGGAATTCTTCCCAGGCGGTCACGCGCCGCAATGATTGCGCCATCATTTTTGAGAATGAGAATCGATGCAGTTCCGTCGATAACATCCTGTGCAAAATGAATGCCTGCAACAAAATCACTTTTCTGGTTGATAAGTGCTGCAACAAGCTCGGTTGAGTTGACCTTACCGCCTGTCATAGCGTTGAACTGTCCGCCGCTGAAATCAAGGTACTGCTTAATGAGATCGTCAGCGTTATTGATAACTCCGACAATGCAGATTGCGTAAGTTCCCAGATTGGAACGTACCAGAAGCGGCTGAGGGTCGGAATCACTGATACATCCGATTGCCGAATTACCTTTCATTTCATCGAAAACATTTTCAAACTTTGTTCTGAAAGGTGAATTTTCGATGTTATGAATATCACGCTGTAATCCGATTTCTTTATCGTAAGCAGCCATACCGCCACGGCGTGTTCCGAGATGTGAGTGGTAGTCCGTACCAAAAAAGACGTCGCTGATTGCGTCGCCCTTACAGGCCGCACCAAAAAAACCTCCCATAAATTTACCTCCGTGTAAAAACCTTGAATTTATTTATTGAATCTCTTTTCGATGTCTGCGTTCTTTTTAAGAACGTTTTCAGATGCAGCTTTTCTCTGTGCGTCAAGCTTTGCTGCAACTTCCTCATCACTTACGGAGAGAATCTGAAGTGCAAGGAGAGCCGCATTTGCCGCACCGTCAATTGCAACTGTTGCAACAGGGATACCTGCAGGCATCTGAACTGTTGAAAGAAGTGCATCGAGACCGTCAAGAGTTGAAGACTTAACGGGAATACCGATTACGGGCAGAGTTGAGTTTGCTGCGATTGCACCTGGGAGGTGAGCAGCCTTACCTGCTGCAGCGATAATTGCACCAAATCCGTTTGCACGTGCATTTGCTGAGAATTCTTTTGCTTCAACGGGTGTTCTGTGTGCAGAAAAAACGTGCACTTCATACGGAACACCAAACTCATCAAGAGTTGTCATTGCTTTTTCAACTACGGGTAAATCGCTGTCGCTACCCATGATAATACCGATTTTTTTCATGCTGAAATCCTCCTGAAAATATTAAAGGACAGTCCTATTTTGTAAACAGGACTGCCCAGACGGTCGGCTTTAAAAATCCTTTTGCTCCCCTGTGGTTATCCACACTTCCGTCAGTCACAAAAGGTATCATATTCGTATGGTTCAATTATACCAAAAGCCACCGTAAAGGTCAATGTAGTCAAGTGTAAAACTTTGTCCCCTGTTTTCGCTGTTGTATATCAAATTTATACAATTTATTCTGCTTTTGTTTCACAGTAAATGCATCTGTAAACCGCTTTTTCACTGTCACCTGTCTTTTTGAAAATATGAGGCAACTCCTGCTCCACCGAAGTGATGCATCGGGGGTTTTTGCATTTGATTACGTTGGTAAGTTTTTCGGGCAGAGACACCTTTCTTTTTTCAACAAGCTTGCTGTCCCTGATAACGTCAATTGTAACACCCGGGTCAACATAACCGAGAATTTCGACATCTACGCTGATGTCTGCGTCAACCTTGATTATGTCTTTTTTACCCATTTTATTACTGCTGACATTCTTGATGATTGCAACTGAACAATCAAGCTCGTCAAGTTTAAGAAGATTATAAATCTGCATACCCTTGCCTGCAGCGATATGGTCAATAACAATACCGTTTTTGATTGAATCTATATTCATTTATTTTACCTCCAGAAGTTTGAGTATCAAAGCCATTCTCATATACTTGCCATTAAGCACCTGCTTGAAATAACCAGCTCTGGGGACATCATCAACTGCTACGCTGATTTCGTTTACGCGGGGCAGCGGATGCATTATTGTAAGGTCCGGTTTAGCTGTTTCGAGCTTTTCGGGAGTAAGAATATAGCTGTCCTTAAGACGGAGATAATCCTCCTCGTTGAAGAAACGCTCACGCTGAACACGTGTCATATAGAGAATGTCGAGTTCAGGCATAACTGACTCAAGATCAGTTGTCTGCACATACTCGAGGTTATTCTTCTGAATGATATCCTTCTTGACATAGCTCGGAAGTTTAAGCTCTTCGGGAGAGATAAGAACAAACTTTACGTTCTCATATCTTGAAAGAGCACTGATAAGCGAATGGACAGTTCTGCCGAACTTGAGGTCACCGCAGAAACCGACTGTGATGTTGTTGAATCTGCCCTTTTCGCGGCCGATTGTGAGAAGGTCCGCAAGTGTCTGTGTCGGATGATTGTGTCCGCCGTCACCTGCATTGATAACAGGCACGCTCGCATTCATTGACGCAACAAGAGGCGCACCCTCCTTGGGATGGCGCATTGCGATGATATCTGCATAGCAGGAAATTGTCTTCGCAGTGTCAGCAACGCTTTCACCTTTTGCAGCAGAGCTTGACTTTGCATCAGACATACTCAGCACATTACCGCCGAGTTCATACATAGCAGCTTCAAAGCTGAGTCTTGTTCTTGTTGACGGTTCAAAGAAGAGAGTGGCAAGTTTTTTACCTGCACATTTGTGAGCGTATTTATCAGGGTTTTCGATAATGTCGTTTGCACAAGCTACAAGTTCATCAAGCTCAGCAACCGAAAGATCAAGAATATCGATTACGCTTCTCATTATTTTGTTCCTCCGATCCAGCTTTCGTCGGACGGGTTGTTTCTGAATGCGATGAGTCTCTGAATATCTTCTGTTGCGATGTAGCCTTCTTCTGCAGCAACTTCAGCAATTACATCAAAGTTTGTGAGTGAATAGTTGGTAACATTTGCTTCTTCAAGGCGTACAAGACCCTTCTTCATACCGTATGTGAAGATTGATACGATACCGAGAACCTCTGCACCTGCCTCACGAAGAACATTTACAACCTCAATTACGCTGCCGCCTGTTGAGATAAGATCCTCAACAACAACAACCTTCTGACCGGGAAGAAGCTTACCTTCGATCTGATTCTGTCTGCCGTGGTCCTTATTGCCTGAACGGACATAACCCATAGGCAAATCAAGGATATGAGCTGTGATTGCAGCGTGTGCAATACCTGCAGTAGATGTACCCATAAGTACTTCTGTTTCGGGATACTTCTCTTTGATAAGTGTTGCAAGACCGTTTTCAACATCTGTTCTTACCTCAGGTGAAGTGAGAGTAAGTCTGTTGTCACAGTAAACAGGGCTCTTGATACCGCTTGCCCATGTGAACGGCTCCTCGGGACGGAAGAAAACCGCCTTGATTTTAAGTAAGTCTTTTGCAATAAGCTTCTCCATTGTTTTTATCTCCTTTATCTCAACTTAATTTTTAACTTAGTCAATAAATTCTGCAACGCATCTGTTGTATGCAGCAACGGGATCTTCAGCAGCTGTGATAGGTCTGCCGACAACGATGTAGTCAGAACCGATTTTCTTAGCCTCAGCAGGTGTCATAACACGTACCTGGTCACCGATGTCACCGTCTGCGAAACGTACGCCCGGTGTAACTGTAACAAAGCCGTCACCGCAAGTTTCGTGAACCTTACCTGCCTCAAGCGGAGAGCATACAACACCGTCAAGACCTGCAACCTTTGCATTGTGTGCGTAGTGCATAACAACCTTGTCAATAGGCTCATTGATAAGAAGGTCGTTCTTCATTCTTTCTTCACTTGTTGATGTAAGCTGCGTAACAGCGATAAGCATCGGTCTTGTTCCGTCAGGACGTGTAAGACCTTCAAGTGCAGCTTCCATCATAGCGATCGTTCCGCCTGCATGGAGGTTTGTCATATCAACATCAAGGCCTGAAAGAACTGCCATTGATTTTTTAACTGTGTTAGGAATATCGTGGAGCTTAAGGTCAAGGAAAATCTTGTGACCTCTCTCTTTGATTTCTTTAACGATCTGAGGACCTTCCGCATAGAAAAGCTCCATACCGATTTTTACAAAAGGCTTTCTGCCCTCGCCGTTGAACTTATCAAGAAAGTTCATTACATCTGCCTTTGACGAAAAGTCGCAAGCAACAATTACATCCTTACCCATTAGTGTGCTCCTCCTATTATTTCACTTAAATTATTTATTGAATATTTTTCCATTACCCTTGGCAGGTCGTTTACAATATCTCTTGCTGCGAACGGGTCAATGAGGTTTGCTGCGCCGACTTCAACAGCCGTTGCACCTGCGAGCATAAGCTCGATTACATCTTCAGCAGAAGATACGCCACCCATACCGACAATGGGAATATTGACTGCTTCATAAACCTGATAAATCATTCTGACTGCCACAGGCTTGATTGCCGGACCGGAGAAACCGCCCATTTTGTTTGCAATAACAGGTTTCTTTGTCTTAAGGTCAATCTTCATACCGAGAAGAGTATTTATCATACTGATACCGTCAGCACCTGCTTCTTCGCAAGCCTTTGCGATTGATACGATGTCCGTAACATTCGGAGAAAGCTTGATAATGACCGGCTTGGTTGTGACGGCTTTAACTGCCTTTGTCACCTCGGCAGCAGCTTCAGCAGATGTGCCGAAAGCCATACCGCCACCGTGAACGTTCGGGCAGGAAACATTGACTTCAAGCCAACCTACCTGCTCCTCTTTGTCGAGTTTTTCGCAGGTATAAACGTAGTCTTCAACCGCAAAACCGCTGACATTTGCCATAACGGGTTTATTGAAACATGCCTTAAGTTTAGGAAGTTCATTTGCGATTACTGCGTCAACGCCCGGATTCTGAAGTCCGACAGCATTTATCATACCTCTGTCACACTCTGCAATACGGGGTGTGGGATTACCGAAACGTGCATCCTTTGTTGTGCCTTTGAACGAGAATGTTCCGAGGCAGTTTATATCGTAAAGTTCTGCAAACTCGTAGCCGAAGCCGAATGTTCCGCTTGCAGGAATTACGGGATTATCAAGCATTATTGAGCAAAGCTCGACTTTTGTGTTTACCATATAATTTCCTCCCTTTCGAGAACGGGACCGTCCTTGCAGATTCGCTTGTTACCATACTTTGTCTTGCAGGAGCAACCCATACAAGCACCGAAGCCGCAACCCATTCTTTCTTCAAAGCTGTACTGACCGCTTGTAACCGCAGTTGCTTCGATTGCCTTGAACATAGGCATCGGTCCGCAGGTGAAGAAGTAAGAGTATGTAAGATTTTTCATAACATCGGTTACAAAACCTTTTGTGCCGTAACTTCCGTCAACTGTTGTTATATAAACATCAGCGCCGAGAGCCTTGAACTCGTCCTCAAAGAAGATCTCTTCCTTTGTGTTGAAGCCGAGGATCACGCTGACTTTTTTACCCTGCGCAATGAGCTTTTTGCAAAGATTATACATCGGAGGTACGCCTACACCGCCACCGATGAGAAGCGGAGTGTCACCGCTCTTTTCAAGATTATAGCCGTTGCCGAGTCCGAGAAGCACATCAAGCTTTTCTCCGCACGGAAGCTGAGCCATAATCTCTGTGCCCTCGCCTACTACCTTGTAGATAATTGTGAGTGTTGTATCGTCATAATCACAGACTGAGATCGGTCGTCTTAAATAAAAGCCGTCAAGCTTGATATTTACAAACTGACCTGATGCGGTGATTGATGATGTATCACCCTCGAGCTTCATAAGAAATACGTCTTTTGCAATTTTCTTGTTTTCGGTAATTGTTAAAATTTCCTGTTTCATCTTATTCTCCTTGGTAAGCAATTTTGCCTTCTGCTACAGTAAGCACACATTCACCGTACAACTCTGCACCCTTGAAAGGTGTGCTTCTTCCTTTCGAAAGGAAATTTTCGGGATCAACCGTGTATTTTTTGTCAAGGTCAAAGACCGTAAGATTTGCTTTTTTACCTTCTTCGATTCCGTTTTCAAAACCGAAGCGTCTGCAGGGGTTAACGCTCATTATAGCGATGAGCTTTTCCAATGTCATTCTGCCGTTACGCACAAAGTTTGTATACATTACAGCAAAGGCTGTCTCAATACCTACAACACCCATAAGGCTTTCCTTGAGTCCTTTGCTCTTTTCTTCGGCAGAATGCGGTGCGTGATCAGTTGCGATCATATCGATTGTACCGTCAAGAATACCCTCGATAAGAGCATTTTTATCGTCCTCAGCACGAAGAGGCGGATTCATCTTGAAACGAGCATCCTCCTGAAGGTCTTTGTCAGAAAGAACAATATAATGCGGTGCTGTTTCACAAGTTACGTCAATTCCCTTTGCCTTTGCTTCGCGTATGATTGCAACACTTTCTTTTGTAGAAATATGGCAGACGTGATAACTGCATCCTGTCTCTTTTACAAGCTCCAGATCTCTTGCAATCGGGCCGTATTCACTTTCCGAACAGATACCCTTATGTCCGTGCGCCTTTGCATATTCACCGTCGTGAATGTAACCTCCGTGAAGAAGAGATTCATCCTCGCAATGAGCAACTATCATCTTGCCGAGTGACTTTGCCTTAAGCATTGCAGAACGCATCATATCGATATTCTGCACACCCTTGCCGTCATCGGAAAAGCCTGCAACATACGGTGCCATAGCTTCCATATCCGACAGGGTCTGACCCTTTTCTTCTACAGTGATTGTACCGTACGGCTTTACGCTGATAACTGCATCCTTTTCGATTGCATCGAGCTGAACGCGGAGATTATCGAGACTGTCGGGGTTCGGTTTAAGGTTCGGCATTGAGCAGACAAGCGTATATCCGCCGTGTGCACAAGCCCTGGTACCGGTTTCAATGGTCTCTTTATAAGAAAAACCCGGCTCTCGCAAATGTACATGAACATCTGCAAGTCCGGGAAAAATATATTTATTTTCACAATCAATGGTTTGTACGTTATCAGAGCTGATACAATCGGAAACAGAGACAATAATGCCGTCAGAAACAAGAATATCCTGCTTTTTGAATAAGCCGTTAATATATACCTGTCCGCCTTTAAGAATATAGTCCATAATCTGCTCCTTTCAGGTTCTAAACATAACAATACCATTCTCAAAAATCTTATCACAAAAACCCGTTTTTGTCAATCAAAAGACACTTATTTATAAATAAATAAAAACATTAAAGAAAAGTTCATTTTTATTTATATTGTCGAATATAGATTTGTTGATAAAAGTATGATATAATAAAAATATAAACTAAAGAAAGGTATGAAAAATGAAGCAAAAATCAAGAATCAGAATCAAAAACATTTTTATGCTGACTCTGGCAGGTATAATCAATGCTGTGGGTATTACACTGTTCCTCTACCCCGTCAATCTTTATGACAGCGGAATTTCAGGCACATCGATGCTCTTGGCACAGGTAACACCCGAAATACTCAGCCTTTCCGTTTTCCTTGTAGCACTCAACATACCACTGTTTTTATACGGTCTTAAAAAGCAAGGATGGGTTTTCACATTATACGCTATCTACACTGTAAGTATTTATTCACTGTTCGCGTGGCTGATAACAGACGTTTTACCCATTGATGTCAGTGTTGCTTCTCCCCTTGCAGGAACCGATCTTCTGCTGTGTGCTCTTTTCGGAGGAGTTATTTCCGGTATCGGCAGCGGTCTGGCAATCCGTTTCGGCGGTGCGATGGACGGAATTGAGGTTATGGCGGTTGTATTTGCAAAAAAGCTCGGAATAACAGTAGGCACTTTTGTTATGATATACAACGTTGTGCTTTACATCATCTGCGGAATAGTTATACGCAGCTGGATTTTACCGCTTTATTCAATCGTGACTTATGCAGCCGCACTTAAGACCATCGACTTTATTATCGAAGGTTTTGACAGAGCCAAATGTGCAATTATCATTACACAGAAGCCAACCGAAATCTGCGATGTGCTGACAGAGGTTTTCGAAAGCGGTATGACCAAAATTGAAGCTAAGGGTGGCTATTCAAACACAGAGCGTTCAATGGTTTATTTCGTTATTAACCGTTTTCAGGTCACAAAGATGAAAGACCTTGTCCACGAAATCGATCCCAACGCTTACATCATAATCAATGAAGTTGCGGATGTTTTTTCAGCTAACATTGACACAAACAAATAAACACATAATTGACATTATCAATAACAGCTACACAAGAAAACCGACACTGCGTACAGTGTCGGTTTTGTTATTTATTATACAGGAAGGAAGCTCCAGAAATCTGCAAAGCCCTTCTGTCCGAAGATCATAACGAGTACATCTGAAACAGTGCCGAGAACCTTTTCAACTGCATCCATTGTCGGATCGTCCTGCTCGGGCTGATATCTGTCTTCCCAGATGTTGTACTTAACATTAAGCTCGATAAGAAGATCCTTGAGTGCGAAGATAATCTTGTCATCTTCATCACGGTCGTTGATTGTGCAAGACAACATAGCTTCTGCATCTGCAACTGCCTTATCGAGTCTTGCTGCGTCTGCCGGTTCAAGGATTGAACGGTCAATTGTTTCTGCATCAGGAAGATAGTCTCTTGTAAGTCTTCTTGCAAATCTTGACTCGTTGAACTGAGGATATGTATCCTTACAATCTTCAACAGAGTGGATGTTGCCGAGTGCGATTTCGAAAGCAAGGCTCAATGCTGTGTTGTTGTCTGTAAGCTCGTGCTTCTGACCCTCGAAGTACCATGAAGTATCCTCAAAGTAGCATGTTGAAGCGTCGATTGAGCCGTCGGGTGATACATTGTGTGCAGGATCTGCAATGTATTCAGCACTGAATGACTGGCCTGCAGGAACGAAAGATGTACCCGGTGCTGTTGATGAAATCTGGATGATTTCGTCAGAGTTTGTTGTGTCATAAGTTTCGAAGAACTTGAAGAAGCCGTAGTCCTCGTCACCGAAAGCAAGATTGTAGCCACTGATGAAGTAGAACTCTGTACCGTATGTAGCTTCCTGATACTTGAGTCTCTCTTCAAGGTTAGCCTGTGCTTCAGCATATCTTGCTGTCTGCTCTCTTACCTCTGCCATATCTTCACCCTGAAGATACTTAGCCGCAAATTCCTCATATCTGCCTGACGGACAGAGTGAAAGGAATGATGTGTTTGTAAGGAAAAGTGTCTTAACAAGTGAATCAACGATATCGTCAAGAATGTTTCTGAGCTCCTGCTTCGGGAGAATTCTTGCTGCGATGTTGATGATTGAACCTACATAAGGATCAACGAAACCGAGTTCACCGAGAAGGTTTGTGTAAACCATTGCGGGAGCATTGTCGTCAAAGTCAGCGAGCATAAGATCACCGAAAACGTCACTGCCGTCCCATGCGCCAACGATGCTGATAACCTTAGCTACTCTGCCGGCATCGGGATACTGATTGAGGTAGTTGTTAACAACGCTTGCACCCATGCTCATGGGAACAAGAATAACCTTCTTAGCGCCTGTCTGCTTGAGAACTACGTTTTCAATGAAATCATTGAGACCTATAGCGTTCTCGTCAGCATTTGAGAAAACAGGATAGTTGTAGCAATATACATTCTCTTCGCCGATTTCATCAAGAAGGAACTGACAGGGAATTCTGTCATTGAAAATATCTCTTGCTTCCTCATCATACTCTGATACAGGGTACTTGTGAAGCGGAGTTACAACGTTGTTGATGGGATCGCCGTTTTCATCGCTGAGATGATCTGAGAAGAAAATCTCAAGCACGTTTGTGATGCTTGACTGAGGAATTACATCCTTTTGAACACAGATTGATGTGATAAACTCTGCAACGAACTTAACAAGCTTAATCCAATCAAAAACGGAGAAAGATGCAAAATCTGTGTTGATGTGGAGAAGGTTCCAATCAGCAACAACATTGCCTTCGTCATCATACTTATAAGTCTGTGACTGGCCGATACCCGGAACAAAAACAACCGGTGTTACTTCTTCCTTTGCTGAAACGGAGAAAGCCGTTGCCATAACGCTGAATGCCATTACGACGCAAAGGATTACTGCGAGAATTTTCTTTGTAATCTTCATTTTTCTGACCTCCATAGTCAATATTACCAGGATATTGTATCAAAAACAAAAAGTAAAATCAATACAGAAAAGTAAATTCTATAAAATCAACAATAAATCTTCCACTTTTTTGACAGTATAAGTGGCAGGAGAATCTTTTTCTTCTCCCCTGTTGACCCAACAGGAATCTATACCATAACCCACTGCACCTGCAATATCGGAGTTAAGCGAATCACCGATAACAAGTGTTTTTGACTTATCCTTTTCGGGAATGCGAGAATAAACAAAATCGAAGTATTCCTTTTTAGGCTTATCAAAGCCTATTTCCTCGGAAATAAAGACACCGTCAAAATACTGCATCAACGGTGAATCAGTAAGTCTGCCCTCCTGTGCTTTTTTAGCACCGTTGGTGATGACAAACATTGTGTAATTCTGCGACAGAATACGACAGGTTTCGAGCGCACCGTCAATCAGGAAATGTCCCTGACCCAGGAATGAGATGTATTCTTCATTTGCCTTTGTGCTGTCGGCTTCAATGCCGAGTACAGAGAAAAAATCAGCAAACCTGGTTGCAAAAAGCTCTTTTCTTGTAATTTCACCTTTTTCAAGTGCCGTCCATTTTGCATGGTTGATATCAGAATAAATCTTTTTATTTTCCGCCGAAGGAGTAATTCCGTATTTATTCATAAGAAGGACAATTGCGTTATCCTCCGCCTTACCGAAATCGAGCAAGGTATCGTCAAGGTCAAAAAGCAAGGTTGTGTATTTCATACTGTCCTCCAAAAACAAAAGGGCTGAAAACAGCCCTTTTGAAATATTTACATTTTGATTCTCGGGAAATCCTTCTCTTCGGCGCCGAGAACTCTTGCGATCTGAGTTGAAACTTCACAGTTCTTGTATGCCTCGCCTGACACGAAGCCTGCATCTGTTGCAGAAACATAAACAGGAACATTTACGCCTGTGTGGCTGCCTGTTGTGTAGTAGTACTCATCCTTAGCTGCATCGTACTGGATACCGCCTGTTTCGTGGTCAGCAGTAACAACAACGAGTGTTTCGCCATCCTGTGCAGCAAAATCAAGAGCAACCTTGACCGCCTTATCGAACTCTGCAGTATGACCTGTTGAGCCTGCGAAATCATTTGAGTGTGAGAACTTATCGATGTGAGCACCCTCAACCATAAGGAAGAAGCCGTCTTCATCTGCATTAAGGATTTCGATAGCCTTTTCTGTCATAGCGTCAATACGCGGAGTGTCACAGTAATTTGTGAAGTTTGCTGTATCGCCCCAGTCAAATTGACCGAATGAACGTGTGCCGGGCTCGAGAGCTTCCATTTCTGCAGCAGTTGTAAAGTAATCGAAACCGTTCTCTTCACACTTAGCGTCTGTTACGCTTTCAGATGCGCAACCCCATACAAGAGTAAGGTCAGATGTCATCTGATCGTTTGAAATGTTCTTTTCGCTGCCACGTTCAATTGCGTGAGCTGAGAAAGATGCCGGAGTTGCACCGCTTGTTTCGTCAGTTGTAACAACACCTGCTGCCTTACCCTGCTCAATAGCGAACTCTGAAAGTGAAACAGGATACTGCCAATTGTTTGCAAACGGATTGAATGCGAACACACCAATACCGCCGTTGTATGTACGAACACCGCAAGCAAGAGCTGTACCGCCTGCAGCACTGTCTGTAACCTTGTTTGTAAGGCTTCTTGTTTCTGACTGTGAAAGAACGGGCATTGTTTCCATTGCAAGATCAATATCTTTCATAGCCTTTGTAGCCTCAAGAGTATTGAATCCCATACCGTCACCGATAAGAAGAATAACATTCTTATAAGTTTTGTAGTCCTCGTGGCCTGTTGCCTTGTCACCTGTCATGCCAAACCAGCTTGAAATACCGATAAGAGCAGCAAGTGCAACTGATAAAACCTGTCTGATAAAAAGTAACATTTTACCAACCTCCTGAATTTGATGTAAAAATTATACTACATAATTTTTCCCGTTTCAAGAAAAATTAAAATAATTTTTTCAAAAGAGCATTTACAAATTGAGTATCTACCATACCCCAATTGCGCTTAAGTCCTGCATTATTCTCCCATCGGGTTGAAAGCTCCTCGATATCCCCATCCGTCAATTTAACACTGATTTCGGGTGTAACGGACGAAACAACTGACTTGAATGTTTCTTTATCAAGTCGGATTTCATCGAAAAATTCGGCTGTGAGTTCAGGTTTTTCAGTTGAGTTGTACTCGATAAATTCATTAAGAAAAATCGCACAAGCCGTGCCGTGGGCAACACCGTAATTTTCTGTCAGGAAATAGCCGAGTGCGTGTGGAAATGCAGTACCCGTAACCGCGATTGAGTAGCCACCGAGAAGAGATGCATTGTAAAGCTGTTCTCTGTCTTCAAGCGTGAGTCTTTCAGTGCCGTCTGCGATGATTTTATCAAAGACCTTAAAAAGCTTTTTAACACCTGCTACGGCAAAGATTTTTGAAATATCGTTCGCAGAACGGTTAAAAAAGCTTTCAACACAGTGTGCAAGGGCATCAACTGCCGTAGAACGGGTAAATGAATCTGAGAGACTGAGTGTATATTTCGGGTCACCGAGAGACAGGACAGGATACGAAAGGTCGTTACGGAAGCTCTTTTTGAGTCCCTTGGAGTTTGTGATTACGGCAACACCCGTAACCTCACTGCCCGTACCTGCTGTTGTACCGACAGCAATAACGGGATGCGGCTGATTTTTCCACTGCATTGCATAGAGCAGTTCCTCGGAAATATCGGGATTTGCGGCAACAACTGCAATCGCCTTTGAAGCATCAAGCGGAGAACCGCCGCCGATACCGAGAATAAAGTCCGCACCAAAGCCGTGTGCGATGCGTCCTGCCTCAAAACAGGATTCCACCGTAGGATTCTGACAGATTTTATCGTAGATTTCGTATTTCACTCCGTTAGAATCGAGTGCTGAAATCACGTCATCAAGCGCACCGCATTTTTTTGCAGATGAAGCACCCGTTACGATGAGACACTTCTCACCGAATGAGCAGATTTTTTCAGAATTGTTTTTAACGCAATCAACACCTGTTATGACTTTTGTATTGACGAAGAAATTCATATTCATTTAAATCACCGAGTTTATTTTAAAACAAAGGAATTGAAAAGGCAAGAAAAAAGTGTTATATTATAGAAAAATGATCCGGAGGGATTTTTATGATAAGAAAGCATGAAGAATACAAGGTTGACGTACGTGAACAGATGCGCGGCGGTAACGGCACGGTAAAGATTGAGAATTTCGTTGATGCTACCGAGCTTAATGACAAGGGCAGACTTTTCGGCAAAATCATTCTTGAGCCCGGCTCATCAATAGGCTATCACATCCACGAACACGATGCTGAGATTTTTCATATCATCAAGGGCAGTGCACAGTACACGGACGGTGATAAGGTTGTGACAGTCAACTCAGGTGACACAATGATATGCCCGACAGGCACTGGTCATTCAATTGCAAACGAGGGTGACGAGACGGTTGAACTTGTGGCATTGATTGTTTATGAATAAGATAGTGAAAAAGTTTAAGACTGTACAGTTGTCGGAGCAAAAGTACTTTTTGATATTTTATCTTACCGCTCTTTTGATTCATCAGTTTTTACCTCTTAACTGGGGAGACGATTCAATTTTCAATGTGGAGGCGGTTGTCGGAATTACCGAATTTCTCAAAGGTTCTTCGAGGCTGTTGACAGATTCAATGACATACATATTCTGCCGTTGGCATATCCTGTGGCGATTAGCTAACCCCGTGATTCTGACAGTACTCATCAAAACACTCAGCGAGCTTGTTCCGTCGAAAAACAAAGATATGACGGCAAAGCTGTTCTGCATCACAATGATTTATCCGACGATGATAATTGTTGATGCCGGCTTTATCGCAACGACTGTCAATTACCTTTGGCCTATCACCTTTGCGTTGATTAATATTCTTGTTTTTCAGAACCTTTACGGTGGTCAGCGTTTTAACCCGATGTATCCGGGGGTTATTCCGCTTCTGCTTTATGCGTTGAATATGGAAATGTTGAGTGCGGTACTGACTTGTGTATTTCTGCTCGGCTGTGCACTGATGATATATAACAAAAGAGTGCGTTTTCTTCCCTTTGTTCAGGGATTAATCAGTATCGGTGGACTACTGGTCGCCTACATCGGAAACATCAATGGTGACAATTCACGAATGGCAAGAGAAATCGGACGGTATTTCCCTGATTACGAATCACTTGATATATTGAATAAAATTGAGCTTGGTTTTTCATCTACATTTTACTGCATGACTATGAAATTGAGTTTTGCAAGCATTGCGTTTATTGCGTTTGCAATTTTTCTTGCGCTCACAGTTTTCAAGGTAAGCAAAAATATTTGTTTAAGGATTTCTGCTTTATTCCCCTGTGTTTTTGCAGTTATATTTTCCGTTATTTCCGTAACACCTTTTAATAATTCGGATTTTATTTCATTTTTCACGGGTGGTATGCAGAATTACAAAATGAACAAGGCGGTTTATTCATTCGAGATTGTACCTGATATGTTTTTTGTTCTGATAGCCGTATGTGTGCTGATTTCGGTCGGATTTTTATTTAAGAGCAAGACGGACATATTAAAGGCATATTTTATCCTCGGTGCCGGTCTAGGAACACGGCTGATTATGGGATTTTCACCAACGGTATGGGCATCGGGCTACAGAACATTTGCAATTTTTATAATCACGATGATAATTGTTGCGGTTATGATTGCTGACAGATATTATAATAAAAATAATTCAACGGAGTCGTAGAAACGGCTCCGTTTTTTGTTAAATCAAGAAATATACGTATTCAGCAGGTTACGGATTGCGCGGATTGTCTGTGCACCAACGATGCCGTCCTCGGTAATTTCTGCAGCTCGCTGAATTTGTCGGACTGCAGTTTCGGTACCGTCTCCAAAGATGTTGTTATCATCCACATTCTGAGTTATTACACCTGCTTTGCGTAACAGAAGAATATTCTGCTTCAGGAGATACACACCTGCGTTTCTGTCTCCCTTTTTCAGCACTCCGACCGAATACGGAGTTCCGCCGACAGGAACACTTTCTCTTGTAAATCCGTTCAGGCCGTAAGCTTTTATAATTGACGGGAAGTCCTTGTACATATAATTCTGGTCAACGACGTAACCTGCAAGCATATTGCTTCTTAACAGATTGGTACTGCCGCCGAACTGCCAGATTCCGACTACACTCATATCGGGAAAAGTAAGTTCTCTTGACCATTGTGCCACCCAATGCGTGAAGGCTTTGAGCACAGAATCATTAAGATATGTTGCAAAAAAGTATGTAGATGCATAGACTCCTGTGAAAAAGTTATTTGCTTCCAGCATATCGCAAAAGGCTTTGACAACCGCACTGTTATCAGACGGAGAACGCGAATAATAGATTTCATCCTCAATATCAATATAAATCGGAAGCTCAAACTGCTTGCCCTGAAGAACATTGCTGATCAGGAAATCGGCCTCTTCCCTCGCCTCTTGCGGTGTTGTTGCCAGTGTGTAAAGGTACACGCCTACAGGCAAGTTTCTCGCCTTTGCTTCGGAATAAAATGTTTCAAACTCCGCATCCCTTGTCAGATGATAGGCACCTCTTAATATAACGAACTCAACACCCTCGTCAACCAGTTCATCAAAATCTATACCTCTTTGAAAATCCGAAAGATCAACACCAAACTGCTGAAATGCCATAGAATACCTCATCTCAAATATTTGTATTTAAAGAATATTCACAAAAAAACAAAAAAATACCGTATACGCGGTACGGTATTATAAAACATATGTTGCTGTTTTTCTGTCATTAAAGACATTTATTGAAGTGCGGATATCTTTTATGATTTCAAAGTCACAATTTGCTGTTATTACTTCTTCTGTCTCACCTGCAGATGCAAGGATATTGCCCCAAGGATCGATTATCCTTGAATTGCCGCCGAACTGTGTTGAGTCTGCCTCTCCACAGGAGTTGCATACAACAACAAACATCTGATTTTCAACGGCTCTTGCCGCAGATAATACTTTCAGATGTTCTATCCTTTTATCAGGCCACTGTGAAACAACAAAAAGCATTTCAATGCCGTCAAGTGCGAGCGTACGGATAAATTCAGGAAAACGTATATCGTAGCATATTGCAATACCGCATTTTTGAGAATCAAGCTCAAAGGTTATCGGCTTTTCACCGAATTCAAAATACTTATGCTCATCCATCGGTGTGAAAAGATGTGTTTTGTCATACTCACCCACCAACTCACCGTTGCGGTTAAAAATATAAGATGTGTTATACACTTTACCGTTTTTAAGAGTTGCGACACTTCCTGCGACGATATTGACATTCAAATCCTTGGCAAGAAGCGAAAATGTCCTTTTGCTCTGCACACCGTCGGCTTCACAAAAAGACATTATGTCCTTCGGATAGTAGCCTGTACTCCACGTTTCCGGGAGTACGACTACATCCGATTTTTCTTTTTTTACGGTGTCGTGTATAAGCTTCTCAGAGCGCGCAAAATTAGACTGCACGTCGCAGAATTTCATATCGAGCTGTATACAACTGACCCTCATAATCAGCCCTCGTAATCGTAGCCTGATCTGATTGCAGTTTCGTTTACACCGAGAAGTTCAATCTTACGAGCTGAAACAACCTTCTTGAGTGCAGCATCAATGTTATCCATTGAGAAGCCGTCAACTTCCTTGAGCACCTTGCCTGTGATAATCATGTTAGCAAGAGTCTTGATGTTGTTGTCATAAGCCATCTGTGTTGCAGGGATATAATAAACGTCAACGTCTGTTCTTTCAACCTTCTTGTCGATAAGTGTTGAGTCAACGAAAATCTTACCACCGCTTACAACTGCATTCTCATACTTTTCAAGTGAAGGAAGGTTCATTGCGATAAGAACATCAGGATTATCAACGATGGGGGAACCGATAGGCTCGTCACTGATGATAACTGAGCAGTTTGCAGTACCGCCACGCATCTCCGGACCGTATGACGGGAGCCAGCTTACCTGCTTGTCTTCAATAAGACCTTTGTATGCGAGGAACTTACCTGCGAAGAGGATACCCTGTCCGCCGAAGCCTGCAAAGAGTAATTTACAAGTCTTGCTCATTTTGCTTCCTCCTCTGCATAGATATCTTTATAAACGCCGAGAGGATAATACGGAAGCATCTTCTCTTCTACCCACTCGAGTGCCTTTTCGGGTGTCATACCCCAGTTTGTGGGACAAGTTGAAACAACCTCAACAAGTGAGAAGCCCTTGCCTTCAAGCTGGTTCTGGAATGCCTTTTTGATTGCCTTCTTTGCGTTCTTTACATTCTTTACGTTGTTAACAGCAACACGCTCAATGTAAGCTGCGCCGTCAACATTTGAAAGGAGCTCAGAAACCTTTACGGGATAACCTACAGTGTTAACGTCTCTGCCGTAAGGTGAAGTCTGTGTAACCTGACCGGGGAGAGTGGTGGGAGCCATCTGACCGCCTGTCATACCATAAATTGCATTGTTAACGAAAATAATTGTTATGTTTTCGCCTCTTGCTGCTGAATGTACTGTTTCTGCAGTACCGATAGCTGCAAGGTCACCGTCGCCCTGATATGTGAAAACAACGTTTTCGGGGAATGAACGCTTAACACCTGTTGCAACTGCGGGAGCTCTGCCGTGAGCAGCTTCAATCATATCGCAGTTGAAGTAATTGTATGCGAAAACCGAGCAGCCAACGGGTGCAACACCAACAGTTCTGCCTTCGATGCCGAGCTCGTCAATAACTTCAGCAACAAGGCGGTGAATG
>JAZROM010000022.1:0-24334 GCA_045648745.1 Acutalibacteraceae bacterium
CTTTTTTTGTTTGTTTTTATAGAAATATGATCGTAATGAGACTATTGTTAATTTGCACAAAAAGCACCTGTGTTATTTTTACTATTATTTTTAATATATTGGAAAATTTTGGTTGACTTTGTAGAAAAATGTGATATATTAAAAGTCCGCCCTTTTTTCAGGGTAACTAAAAAATAGAAAAGAGGTATGATTTTGTTGATGAACAGCTTTATTAATAAGTATGAGATTACTTGTATGATTGATAAAACAAACAGACTGTGCGGTTATCTTATGCTTGATGAAAAAACGTGTGTTAACTTTGATTTGAAGGATATTTATATTAATGATGTTGCATTAAATATATCTTCGTCATATATGCGAGTGCTCGAAAGAATTATTCTTGAATCTCCCAGAATTGTACCTTATGATACTCTTAAAGAGATTTTTTATGATGATCACGGTGATGATGGTCTTGCAGAAGATACTGACACAAGAACACAGGTTTTATATAATGCGAAGTTGTTGCTCAGTAAATATGTGAACATCAAAAGTAAAAGAAACTTTGGTTATTTTATTGAACTTAAAAAGAAAATATACAAGTTCAATAATATTGATTATGAATTTGATAATATCAGAGATATACCTGAGCTGTTTTTTGAACGCGGTCTGATTGATACTTGTGCGGAGAATACAATTTGTGAGCCTGATGAGATTCTTTCTTTCAGTAGAAAATTCTTCCATTCAGGAGCAACAGAAATCGCTGATAATAACGGCACAGAGGTTTTACAGGAGCTTTCCCGTTTATCCTTGATTTTTAATCCGATTTCCAATCTTGATAAAAGAGATGCAAATGAAAATTTCGATGTGATTACGGATGCATACAATTGTATTGTTGAAGGTTGTCGCGCTCAGAATGTTAAAGAGATTCTTAAAATCAGGGGTCCGCTTGGTTCGTACAAGAGTCGTATTATGCAGTATCTTTTTCTTTCTGTTCTTAAGAACAATAAAGATATTCTTCCGTTTTTTGTTGATATTGCCCTTTACGAAAAAATGGCAGAAAGCAATCCTGATATTACAGAAGAGCACATAGTTGAAGTTTTCAATAACGACATTGAATTTATTAAGTCTGCTATCGCTTCCTGTAAAGATAAAATTCCTCTTCTGATGATTGATGGAATCAGAGACTTTTCCAGGGGAGAAGAAACCCTTTATTACTGTATCAGAAAGAGACTTAAACAGCTTAAGTGTAAACTGGTAGTCTGCATTGATGCAGAGTTTACAGTAAACAATCAGCATCAGTTCAAAGTACACCCTCTTGCATCAAACAATTTCCGTCATTATATGAGGATTACATCATTTGGACTTCATAAGCGTAAGCTCGGTGTTGATTTTATCCGTAATTGTATTGAAATTTCGGGTGTAACTTTATTTGACGGATATTCGTTTGAACAGATTTACGATAATCTTGTCAGACTTAAGTTCAGTTCGATTGATGCCTATTGGCTTGTCTATATCCTCAAGAATCATTCAGTTGCTTTTTTTGAGAAGAGTGCAACGCTTTCGGATTTGTTCGAGTCCATCTGTCTTAATACGCTCGGATCAAACCGTGATGTCTATTCAGCTGCCGAACTTGCCTACGATTTTGAGTTTGGTACAGTAGATTTTAATAAAACGAATCCTCTTTGTGATAGTCGTTGGCAACTGATCAGAATGCACAGGAGTATTCTTGATTATCTGATTGCAAAGCATTATGTAAGAAAAATCAAAAGTCTTACTTTTGATAAGAGCAATCGTGAAGTAACTGTCAGAAAACTCAGTTTCTTTAATATGGTTTTGCAGAAAAGTATTACTCGTTTTGTTGTAGATATGATTCGCGGTGATGATGATTGCGAGTATAGAATCATGGTTATAGCTGAAAATTATTACGATGACCTTCAGCTTTTTGGTAAGAGTGAGCTTACTTTTTGGATGGCAAGACTTAAAAATACAGCAAGAAAAGCACGCTGTGTACAGCTTCTTAAGGAATATAATGCCAGAGAGATTGATCGCTATAACAAAACGAACTTCAAAACAGAATCGGAGAAGAGAAATCTTGCGTTTCTGATAAGAGGTATAAGTGTCAGTCTTATTTACGAAAAAGATAAGGAAACTTTTAAAAGTTATATCATGTCTTTGCTCAGAGATAAAACCGCAAACTCTGTAAACAGAGGTTTTCATCTGGAGTATTACGGGGATAAGCCGTATATTGCAAATCAGACACTTCTTGATTTTGAGGATGAGCTTGCAAAGGGCGAGAATACCATTAACACTCTCTGCATTTCTCTTGACAAGAGATCGAGAAGACATGATTTGACATCGTTTGTAGCCGTGCTTGAACTTATTACACTCTGTAATTTGATACAAGCAAGATGCGAGGCGCCTGAAAATACCCCTGTATTAGATATAAAACCGTATATTTCACGTACGGTCAAGTATCTGGAGTGGATAGTTAATCATAAAGCGCTTAGAGGCTTCAATGAGGTTTTACATTATTTTAACTGGATGCACGATGAACTTTTGAACTTCGAAGAAGATAAATCTTCGCGACCTGTTTACAGTCATGCTTCAGTTTATAACAAATTCAGTGCAGCCAAAACAGTAAGCCGTACCGGATGGGTTAATGAAGGTGTAGCTAAGCCTGAAAATATTGTTGAACATATGTATAACTGCTGGTTTATCGGTATGCTTTACCTGCCTGAAAAAATAGAGGATAAGTTTTACAGCAAAGATAAAATTCTGAAAATGCTTCTTATCCACGATTTGGCTGAAACACAAACAGGCGATATTCCCAGACCCGAAAAGATCAAAATGAAGAGATTCTATGACCGTGAAGAAAATGTGGTTATGCAGTCTTTACTTTTATCAGGTACTTATCCCGGAGCAGCGGATATCAATGAGTATCTTGATATCTGGAATGAATGGGAGATACATGAAAGCGAGAATTTTAAAATTGCAAAAGATATCGACAACATTCAGACAATATACCAGTTCTGCCTTTATTATATTGAAAATCCCGATATGTTCAACGAGGAAAAGGTGTGTTACTGGCTTTCCGGAATTGAAGATCTTTTAACAGATGTGGGTAAAGATATTGCTTATAAAATTGTTATTGACAATCCTATTTTTAAAGAAATTGTCAAGCAATATGAAATAGCAGTCAGCGACTTATAAAAGAAATGGCGAAGTTGGATCTTCGCCATTTTTTTGTAAGTGTATTTCAACAAAACTGACGAATGATTTTCTAACTTACGGTTAATTGACAATATAAGTTTTATTGAAGTATAATTAAACAAAGGAGGCTTTGAGATGAAAAAGATTGTAGTTTCAATTGTACTTGTTTGCTTAATGTTTATCGGTAGTATTATTCCTGCATTTGCTGCGGGAGCTTCAGAAAAACTTATGTTTGGCAGTGATGGGAAGTTCGACATTCTTCATCTTTGTGACTGTCAGGATGGTTTTCCGGCAAAGAAAGAGATGCTGACGTATATCAACTATATGCTTGATATTTACAAGCCTGATCTTGTAGTGCTCGGCGGTGACAATACCGTTGGACCTAAAGAGACAAAGGCTCAGGCAATTGAAGAGTTGGTTGCTCCTTTTGTGGAACACGAGACATATTTTACACTGGTTTTTGGTAATCATGATCACGAACAGGGAGTTGATAAAGAAGAACTTCTTCGTATGTATCAGCTTTATGGTGGTAAGTATTGTCTTGCTTATGACGCTGATCCTGTACTTTCAGGTACAGCAACTCATAATCTTCCGATATATTCTTCAGACGGAAAGAATGTCAGATTTAATTTGTGGTTGTTCGATTCAAATACATATGTAGCTGATGAAGACGGCAACCGACTTGGCTATGACAGCGTAAGAGAGGATCAGATTGAATGGTATAATGAAACTTATGCTGAGCTCGAAAATAAGTTAGGTGAAAAGGTTTACTCACTTGCTTTTCAACATATGATTCCTCCTGATGTATATGAGTCTATGTTTCCAAGTGTAAAATATCCCCTTGATCCCATTACGGAAACCTATAATGACGGCAAGCATTATCCTGTTATTTTTCCTGACACAAGCTCGTTTGCAGGTCATATTTATGAGCCGCCTTCACCCGGCGTTTTCAACTACGGTCAGATAGATGCCATGATTGAAAACGGTGATGTACTTTCTGTTCTGGCTGGTCATGACCATATTAACTCTTATGAAACAGAGTATAAGGGGATTAAACTTATTAATACCCCCGGTATCTCTTATAATGCTTATGGCAGGGAAATTGTCAGAGGAAGCAGACTTATTACGGTCAGAGAAGATACACCGCACACATTTGAATCAGAACTGATCACAGTTAATAAACTTGCTTATGAAAATGAAGATTTCAGAGAAGCTATGGATATAAGTAAATTTACTGCGGGATTCTGGGTATTTATGGATAAATTTGTTCTTTTTCTTGCTAAGTTATCCACTCCGATTGCCCGTATTATCTATTAAAAATATAAATTATGATTAATTATGACCGAAGCTGCGGCTTCGGTCATAATTTTTTTCTTTAATCTTAAAAAATATGTCTTTTAAATAAATATTATGTAAAAATTATTTTCATTAACCAACTAAGTTTGTTTATGATTAATTTCATATTAGTTTAATGTGTTATCTTGAGGCTGAAATAATGAAAGGAAGGTAACACAATGGATAATCAGAAGACTTATGAACTTTCATGGGACCTGATAACTGATGTAACACCGCAGACGGAAGACGAATTTATTGCAGGCAGTATCGGTGATGCATATGTTGAATGTATGCGTAATAAAGGCGAAGTTGATATCAATTATATTTCGCGTTTATCGGGTGAAGATCAGGATACTGTTATTAAAACGCTCAAAGGTGTAATTGTGCTTAATCCTGAAAAATTCCGCGGTAATATTTATGAGGGATATGAACCTATTGATGAGTATCTTTCCGGCAATCTTTATGAAAAACGCATGCATGCGGAAAGCTTATCGATTCTTTTTAACGGCTTATTTGATGAGCAGGTTAAGCTTATTGACAGCGTAAAAAGGAGCAATGTTTGCTTTGATGATGTTGATTTGCATCCGGGTATGTCTTTTATCACGACTTATGTTATTGACTGTTTTATCGAGCATCTGTTCGGCAAATATCTTCCCGACGGATATCTCCGCTCAGGTTCATCCTTGTTTAAAGTCAAGCATGATGGCCTAACAGGTGAGTGGGAAATACCATATAAAAACAGATATAAAGGTTCTATTAAAAATATTGCGACTTATGGAACCAGACATAAAAGCGGCATTTTGATTCTGGAGGATATACTGAATAATCGAGATTCGATTGTTTACGAAAACAGTACAAAGTATTCTTTGAGCGAAACTAAGAAAATCAATAAAGCGGCAACGATGATGGTTCAGCAAAAAAGAGAACTTATTATTGAAGAATTTGACAAATGGGTAAAAAAGACAACGGAAATACGTGAAATTGTTGAAGAGGAATATCTTGAAAAGTACGGATACATACGTAAAAGAGTATTTAACGGCAGTTTCATAAAAAAACAGTGGGGTAGTTATAACCTTTATGATTATCAGCTTGACTCAGTTGCAAGAATTATATTTACCAGAAATTGTCTTCTTGCTCTTTCGGTCGGACTGGGTAAAACGATAATTATGATTGTTGCAGCCCTTGAGCTTATGAGAATGAATATTGCCAAGAAAATTGTTTTTTCGGTGCCTAATAACATTTTTTCTCAATTTAAAGATGCGTTTATCGACGCATCTCCTGATGCAGATGTCACATTTATTGATACAGCGGCATTCAAAAAAGAGAAACGCAATAAGCTTCTCAAAAGTATTGCTGCTGCTCAGAAGGGTATATTTGTTTTTCCATACAGTTGTTTTGATATGATTCCGCTTTCGGAGGATTATTACCGTCAGGAAATCAACTTAGAACTTAATAAAGTCAAAATAGCGTGGGATTCGAACAAGTGTTGCGTTGCTTCACTTAAGAGAAAAGAAAAAGAACTTAAAAAGAAGCTTCGCGAACTTGACGAAGCAGATAAAACTATCGGTGAAACTGTATATTTTGACGAACTCGGCTTTAATATGCTTTTTGTTGATGAGATTCACAACTATAAAAACATAAGTATACGAACTTCAAGCCATGCACGAGGTATTAATAAAAAAGGGTCTGCTAAATGTAACAGAATGCTTGACAAAGTACATTATATCCAGAAAACCAATGGTGGCACAGGTGTTGTATTTGCAACAGGAACACCTATTTCTAACTCTATGACTGATATTTTTGTTATGCAGAAATATCTTCAGAATGGCGAGCTTTCTTTACTGGGACTTAACTCTTTTGATGCATGGGCAAATGAATTCTGTCTTAAGACAAATGAGTTTGAAGTTGATGTAGATACTTCGCAGTACAGATGGGTAACACGATACGCAAAATTTATAAATATGCCTGAACTTACCTCTGTTTTCTCGTCAGTTGCTGAGTTTTCTTCGGATAAACGCTCTGACGATGTGCCTGAATTTTACGGATACCGAGATATAAAAGTTCCTAAAACTCAGGCCTTTACAGATTATCTTGAGTGTATATCCAAGCGTTGCGAAGCGGTACGAAAAGGAAATGTAGATAGTAGTGAAGATAATATGCTCAAAATTACTGTTGATGGCAGATTGGCAGCTCTTGACCTCAGGTTGGTGGATTCAGATGCAGCGTTTGCCGGCAATTCAAAGGTTTCTTACTGTGCACAGCAGGTGTATGACGTTTATAAAGATACAGTAAGCTCACGAAGCACACAGTTGGTATTCTGTGACAGTTCAACGCCTAAAGCAGGATTCAATATTTACGATGAAATGAAACGTCTGTTGGTGCTTAAAGGGGTTCCGGAATGCGAGGTTGCGTTTGTTCATGATGCTACTACCGATACGCAGAGAAAAAAACTCTTTGATAAAGTAACAACAGGAGAAATAAGAATACTTATCGGTTCTACTTACAAGCTTGGTACCGGTGTTAATGTCCAGGACAAGCTGATTGCAATTCATCATCTGGATATTCCATGGAAACCGTCAGATATGATGCAACGTGAAGGCAGAATCCTGCGTCAGGGAAATGAAAATGAAAAAATCTATATCTATCGATATATTACTGACGGTAGTTTTGATGCGTATTCATATCAGTTGCTTGAGAATAAGCAGAAAATAATTACACAGATTCTCAACGGAAGTATTGTTGAAAGACGAGTTTCTGATGTTGATGATGCAGTTTTGTCATACGGTGAAATAAAAGCACTTGCCATCGGTAATCCTCTTATAAAAGAACGCGTCAAAACAGCTAATGAACTTTCGCGTTACCGAGTGATGAGAAATAAAGCAGAAGAAAGTGTAATTTCGTTAAGAAAAGAGTACAAAGAAGTTCAGGAATTACTTAAAAGACAGCATGAACTTATTAAACTGACATTTGCTGATGAGCGATTTGTTAAAGTTAACCCACCTGAATCCGATAGTGCATTTCGCCGCACGGTACAGCAAAAAATCATTAATGCGATGAATGATAAATCTATTTATCAGGATGAGATTTGCCTGGAAGAAGATTATTGCGGATTCAGAGTTATCCGTCCTCGCCGTATAAATGAAGAGAAACCGTATTTTATCATTGAACGTAACAACAGATATAAAGTCATTATGGGTACGGCGGACAGAGGTGTTATGGTCAGAGTTGACAACGTAATTGAAAAGATTCCCACGATACATGCTAATTATGTTTTGTTTTGTGAAAGTCTTTCGCAGAAACTTGTTGATATAGAGAAGGAGATTGCTGACACTGATTATTACACGAAAGAAATTGACGAATTAAGTCAATTACTAAATGAAATTGATAAAATGTTAGGAGTTGCTTAAATATGAAAGAAGTTTTTAACAGTTCAAATATTCCGCAGGCAAGTGTTAGTGATTTTGTTAATCGCATTTCTACGGCATACAGTTTTAATATTAATCATGATGTAGCAATATCTGAATTGCCGTCTATTATGCTTTGGGGGCCGCCTGGTGCGGGTAAGTCAGATGCTGTCAAAGAGCTGGGTAAAGCGCTTTCGGCAAAGACAGGTAGAACCGCAGTGGTTACGGATGTTCGTTTGTTGCTTTCAAATCCTATTGATCTTCGTGGCATTCCGGTCGCAAATGCTGAAAAAACACTGGCCGTGTGGCTTAAGCCCAAGATTTTTGATATGGATACAAGTGAAGATGTAATTAATCTGCTTTTTCTGGATGAGTTATCTGCGTGTTCTGCAACGATGCAGGCAGCAGCTTATCAGATAACACTTGACAGAATTATCGGTGAACATAAGCTACCTGACAACTGTATCGTAATAGCTGCCGGCAACCGTATTACTGACAAATCAGTTGCATTTAAAATGCCAAAAGCTCTTGCTAATCGACTTTGTCACATTGAAATTAACGCAGACTTTGATTCGTGGATGATATGGGCAAAAGAAAACAATATTCATTACAAGATTATCGATTTTCTGGTTTCACGCAGAGAATTTTTTATGAATTTTGATCCACAGAAGGATGATCTTGCTTTTCCGACACCCCGAACATGGGAATTGGCGAGCAAGGTTCTTTATTCATTTGAAGGTAGTACAGAAGATGCTTATATGATGCTCTCGGGTTGTATCGGCACAGCGACTGCGGTCGAATTTTTAACATGGTGCATGGTTTATAATGAAATACCCTCAGTAGAGGCGATTTTTAACGGCAGAAATCCAACAGTCCCTAAAAAGCCCAATGTGGTTTTTGCACTTGTTTCGTCAATGGTGGCTTATGCACGTGAACATAAGGATGATATAGACAGAATCGGAAACGCAATATCCTATTCTGAACATTTTGCACCGGATTTCAGCGTATCTTTTGTAAGGGAAGTTATTAATATTGAACCCGGTTATGCTAAAAAACTTGTTGCACTTCCTGCATACAGAAAGTGGATGGACAGAAAGGGGCGATTCCTTAATGGCATTAACTGATGCAGAAATAAAAAAGTATACTGAAAAGCTTCTGTATGCGCGAATGAACATAATGATAAACAATCCTTTTTTCGGCTCATTGCTGATGCATGTTAACCTGACAATTGATGAGCAGTGCGATTCAGCATATACCGATATGAAGAATATATGCTTCGGTACAAAATTTCTTGATGAACTTTCAGATAAGGAAGTTGAGTTTGTTATGATGCATGAAATTTTACATATCGCACTGCATCACTGTAAAAGAGGTTATGAACTGAATCAGTTTTTGTTTAATGTAGCTTGCGATATAGTTGTCAACTCTATTATTCTTGAAGCAAACGACTTTTCTTTGGAAAGCATCACCTTGCAAAAATACGGTGAATCGCTGCACAAACTTCCTGACGGAAGTGAGGGCGCCGGTTACACTGCCGAAGAGGTGTATTACGCTATTCTGAAAAAAGCAGATGACTTTAAGCGAGAATTAATTTTTTCGGATGATCATGAAAAGTGGTTAGATTCTCAGGACGATTCTTCTGTTACAGATATATGGACACAGCGAATCTTAGAGGCCGGTCAGGTAGCTGACCGAATAGGAGCAGGAAGATTTAAAAGCTGTAAACCAAGATTTGTTCAGGATATGATAAATGAGCGCAACAGCAGATCAGTTGACTGGAAGAAATTGCTGCATACTTTCGTTTCAGAAGAAATCAAAGATTACAGCTTTTCTCCGCCGGATAAACGTTTTCAGGATTCCGATTTTTTTATGCCTGATTTCAGTGTTGTCGAAAGCACTGAAAGGGCAGATGATATCCTTTTTATGATAGATACATCTGCTTCTGTTTACGACAACGAAATTTTATCAGCATACTCAGAAATCGAGTATGCAATTGAACTGTTTGAAGGAAGACTTAAGGGTTGGATAGGCTTTTTTGATTATAAGGTTGTTGAACCGATCCCGTTTGAGGATGTTCAGGATGTCATGAGTATAAAACCTTACGGTGGCGGCGGAACATCCTTTCATGAAGTTTTCAAATATATAAAAGAAAAAATGAACGATCATCTGCCGTCAGGTATTGTTATTTTTACTGATGGGTGTGCACCTTTTCCTGACGAGTCTGTAGCATTGGGGATTCCTGTATTGTGGGTGATAACATCTGACTATATTGATCCGCCATGGGGGTCTGTGGCTAAAATTAAACTGAAAAAATGAGGTGGCTAGATGAAAGTAGTTTTCCTTGACTTTGACGGTGTCCTCAACAGTGCAGATTACAGAAATTCAATCAAAGATTATTATGAAAATTTCATTGATGAATCAAGAATGCCGCTGTTGAAAAAAATTGTTGACTCAACAGGTGCGAAAATTGTTCTTACGACTACTTGGAGACACTATTGGTCAGGCGACCGTAATAAAATATCACATACAACTTCAAAAATTAATGCGATATTTAATAAATATGGATTGGACATCTATTCGAAGACAGAATGCTTCAGTGAACAACGGGATTATGAAATTCGTATGTATTTATGTTGCAATGATGTGGAGGATTATGTAATAATAGACGATATGGATTTTGGTTGGTCAGAACAGAATAGGCATCATTTTATAAAGACTGATGATTCGAAAAGCGGACTTGATGACAGCTCGGTTATTAAGGCTGTCAAAATATTAAACAAATGCTGAAAAGGAGAGATTGTCATGGTGTTCAGAAGCAGAGAAGAAATGGAAAAATATATGAGATATCTCAAAATAAGAGACATCCGAAGAAAGATGTCCCTTTGGCGAATTGTACTGATGCTTATAATCTGTGTGGTCACAACATATTTAGCGTTTGTATTCAAAGAAAGCCTTTTTGGGGGATATGAAGAAGCTCTCGTGACAGAAAAACTCAGTTATTGTATGTGGTGTCTTTTTATGGTTGTTTTGACAAGAGGGATAATACGAACAACTGATTATACAGGATTGCGTAAATTTGCAGTTATATTGTCGGGTTCACTGGCATCTTCTCTTATCGTGATGTGCGAAAACTCGTTATTGATGTATGCTCCATATTATCACTACATAACATTTAACGGTTTTCTGGAAAATATTGTGACCGATTTTATTAATGATGGCATTTATGGTACGTTAAGATTTCCCGTAATGTTTGTCGTAACGATACTTGTTGCGTATATTTACAGCAGTAAAACATATCACATGCTTATAAAAAAAATTGTCGAAAAAATCGAGTTGTCATATTTCGAAAGTAAAGTAAGATCCAGGCTGATTGAGACTTTCAATGTATCAGAAGAGGAATATAATGATGGAATATAATCAGGAGTCAAAAGCTTCGGATATATATAAAACGAGATGACGTAAGGGTCTGCCTTACATCATCTCGTTAGCTTTTTTATTCAGTTTTTCCCGGGAAAAGTCTGAATGTGAAATTAAATTCTTTGTCAAGAAGTCTGTACTTGTCAAGGCTGATAGGTCCGCAAGATGCTGAACCGCAGCTCAGGTGCTTGTAATCAAGACTTAAGACAGTTTCTTTGAGAGGTACCAACTCGTAATCATGCGGTGTTTCGCGAAGCATATTCGGTGTGAAATGCTGTGCGTTAACGCTGAATGAATTGAAATCTTCTGCAGCACAGTAAAGACCGATGCCGTCAGAGTTTCTTACTTCTGCCCATTTAGTGCCGAAGTGAGATGAATTCTCCTGCGGTCTTACATAGTGCTCAAAGTTATCGGTAACCGTTGTCTCGAATTTGTCGATATAAGTCGAAAGGTTTTTGTCAATATAGCTTTCGTGCGGTCCGTTACCGAAGTAAGTGAATTTTTCAAATCCTTCGGGCATTGTCAATTGTAAACCGATTCGGGGAAGCACTTCAATTCCTTCTGTTGCCGTACCGTTCACATTTACAAGTACAGCTCCGTCCGAAAGGAATGTATAGGTCATTGTACCGCGGAAAGCAGGGTCAAATGTATATGAACCCATAGACATTTTTACTTCAACAACAGCCTTATCTGATGTGTTTTCTACAAGTGCTGCGCTGTATGTTTTTTGCTTGAGTCTGTAAATACCAATGCTTTGCCACTGCTCTGTATACGGAACATCGTTATCAAGTGGCGCGCGGTTAAAATTAAGCTCAACAGGCTTTGCGATAAGGTTAACGCCTTCGTGCTTGATTGTTTCGAGTCTTCCGTACGGTTTATCAAATACAAAGTTGTTTTTATCAGCAGTTATCTTAATGTATCTGTCGTCCTCTTCGACTGTTATTGTACCTTTGACTGTTTCTTTGGTTTCTGCAGGTGCTGAATCAAGTCTGAACTGCTTGAGACCGCATTCGTAGCCTGCCTTAGCCCAAGGTTTGTCAGTTTTTGTAACAAAGCGAAGTGTAAGATATGTTTCGCCTGTGAAGGTATAGTCAGCAGGGTTGAAAAGCGTAAAGTCATTCGATTCTCTGGGCATTACCATAAGGCCTGAAACTTCGCCCTCGGCAATGAGCTTTGCATCAGATTTGATATCCCACTTTATGCCGATGTCATCAAGTCCGTCAAAGAAGAGACGGCTTTTGATTTTGACAGAACCGTCACCGTTATATTCAGCGAAGAAAGGCTGGTAAGCAATTTTTGCTTCCATAAATCCTGTATGCGGAGTTCTGTCAGGATATACAAGTCCGTCAACGCAGAAGTTTCTGTCATTCGGATAATCGTTGAAATCTCCGCCGTAGGTGTACTTATATCCGCCGTTTCCATCGGGAACAGCAACTGAGTGATCAGTGAATTCCCAGATACAACCGCCTACGAATCTGTCATCAGACTCAATCAGCTCCCAATAATCGCGGAGATCTCCGGGGCCGTTACCCATAGCGTGACAGTATTCGCAAAGGTAGAAGGGTTTCTTTGCACGCTTTTTACTTGCAAGGATTTCATTACACTTTTCAATTGAAGGATACATCCAGCTTTCAACATCTGAAACATCGGTGAATTTTTTCTTAGCGTAGTCACCGTAACCGTAATTTGCACCCTCGTAGTGAATGATTGCATCAGGCTTTCTGCCCTTTATGTAATCACGCATAGCGCGGTGATTATCACCGCATCCTGACTCGTTACCGAGTGACCAGAAGATAACAGAAGCACGGTTCTTGTCACGTTCAAACATTCTCTTTGCTCTGTCTACATAAGCTTCTTTCCATTCAGCGCCTTGTGAGAGCTGACTCCAGAAGGTAATCCACCATTCATGCTTATCATATTTACTGTTCTTCGGTGTGCGACAGATTCTTGAGCTTGTACCGTGAGTTTCGATGTCTGCTTCATCTACAACAAGGAAGCCGAGTTCATCGCACATCTCGAGAAAACGCGGATCGTTTGGATAATGTGAAGTTCTGATAGCGTTGACATTGTGACGCTTAAGGATATAAAGATCTTCAAGCATATGCTCAACAGGTGTTGCGTGGCCGAGGAACGGATGAGAATCATGACGGTTTACACCGCGGATTTTGATTTTCTGACCGTTAAGGTAAAGTATCGAATGCTTGATAACAAGTTCTTTAATACCTACTTTTGCAAGAATTGTTTCACCGGGCACGTCAAGATAAAGGTTGTAAAGAAGGGGAAGTTCATCACTCCAAAGAACGGGATTGTCAAATTTGATTTTGATTTTTCCGTCTTTACTTTCGCCTGATGCAATCTCTTCACCGTAGGGGGATACAAGTTTGTATGCAGCCTGTCTGTCACCGGCAATTTTGAGGTCAACATCCATTGTACAACGTGTATATTTTTTCTTGAGTTCTGTTTTTATGAAGAAGTCTTCAATTCTGCCTCGTGTTGTTCTTTCAAGAATGTAAACCTCACGGAAAATACCGCTCATTCTCCACATATCCTGGTCTTCAAGATAAGAGCCGTCGCACCACTTGAGTACAAGCACAGCAATTCGGTTAGTGCCTGTATGAACAAATTCTGTAATGTTGAATTCGCTTGTCATATGGCTTACCTGGCTGTAACCTACAAACTTTCCGTTAATCCAGAGGTAGAAACAGGAGTCAACACCTTCAAAGTTAAGGAAAAGATCGCGGGTAAGCATGTTTTCTGTAACCTCGAAGTCACGGAGATAGATACCGCAGGGATTTTCATCGGGGACATGCGGCGGATCAAAAGTGTAAGGATAGTTGATGTTTGTATAGTTCGGTTTGTCGTAATCTTTTTCAAGATCCATCTGCCAGTTCATCGGAACCTTGATTTTGTTATATTCAGATCCGATTTCATAATTTTCGGCATAAAAACCGTCTTCCACATCTACAAGGCTTGAATAGAATCTGAAATCCCATTCTCCGCAAAGCGAATGGAAATATTTCGATTCAGAACGGGGAAGTTCAGCACTTTTTTCGTCCTCAAAAGGGATGAAATAAGCGCGGGGTTCTTCACAGCCGTAATGAAGCACATCTGTACTTTTGTGATAATCGGGTAATTTTAACATTTTAAAACCTCCGTTAATTATAACTCGATTTTTGCTTTTCTTGAATTGATACCGTAGAAGATTGTGGGATCAAACTTCGGTTTTCTTGAATATGTATAAAGTCCGTTCTGCTCCTGCTCAATGTCATAAAGCTGAGTGTAACAGAAGCCGAAGATGTATTCATTGTCAAGCAATGCATCTGTAAGACCTTGGTAACGTTCAATGAACTCGTACTTGTTCTTCGGTGCGTTACCGTAGCCCCACGCATTCTGTTCACCGGGATTCATAGACCACTGAATTCCGCCGTATTCGCTGACGAACATCGGCTCACCGCGGTAAGTCTGGCGTGCAGAATGAACATCAAAAACTTTACCTTCACCAAGCTTTTCATAGTGGGATCTGAATTCTTCTACATCCTGGTTGTAGTCGTGAATGTCAAAGATTTCACCTGTTACGTGGAAGTTACCGCTTACATCGATGCAAGGACGTGTCGGGTCATATGCTTTTGTAACGTCGTAGATCATTTTCAGTGCAGGATCGTGCTGCTTTCTGCCGTCGTAGTCCCAGGTCTCGTTAAGAGGACACCAACCGATAATTGACGGGTGATTGAAGTCTCTTTCAAGTTCTTCAAGCCATTCGGGAATAACACTGTAAACAATATTCGGATTTGAAGAATCAAGTCCCCAGTTGGGATATTCACCCCATACGATATAACCCATTTTGTCACAATGATAAAGGAAACGGGGTTCAAAGATTTTTTCGTGAAGTCTTGCACCGTTAAATCCGACATCAAGTGAAATCTGAATATCTTTGATAAGCGCCTCTTCGTTGGGAGCAGTATAAATTCCGTCAGGGTAGAAGCCCTGATCAAGTACAAGTCTCTGGAAAACAGATTTGCCGTTGATAAGGAATTTGTAACCGTCAAGTTTTATATCACGAAGACCGAAGTAACTGTCTACTCTGTCATCGTTGAATTTAAGCTCAAGATCATAAAGTCTGCCTTCACCGACATTCCAATAGAAAGCTTCTTTAAGGTCGAGGTGAGCATTAACGATACCACCTTTGGTTTCAACACTGCCGACACCCATAATACGGTCATGGAAGAGCGCAAGTGCTTCAAACTTACCTTCACCGACAACCTTTGCCTGAATGTCAACCGAGCAGTTTTCTGCATTCGGGAAAATTTTAATGCTTTCAATGTATGACTTCGGTGTGAACTCAAGCCATACAGTCTGCCAGATACCTGTTGTTCTTGTGTAGTCGCAACCGTGGGAATAGTATTCCTCACTCTGTTTGCCCCTTGGCTGGAGAGGATTGCGTACATCATCTTCAGCGTATACTGTTACTGTATTTACACCGGGTTTTATGTAATCGGTAATATCAAATTTAAAGGAAATGTATCCGCCGGTATGTGTACCTACTTCAACACCGTTAATGTAAACGGTAGCTTTATAGTCAACTGCACCGAAATGCAGAACAGTTCTCATATCAGCAAAACGCTCAGGGATAACAAACTCTCTTGCATACCATACGGCAGCCATAAAATCTTTATTTTCAATTCCCGAAAGAACGCTTTCAGGACAGAAGGGCACAGTTATAACTGAATCGAGGCGAGTGCCACGTTCATAAAATTTCTTGGCAAGTCCGCTTTTTGAGTTATCAATCTGAAAACTCCACTTGCCGTTAAGATTCATCCAGGACTGACGCTGAAACTGCGGGTTCGGATGTTCAGGGCGTGGTATATTCATATCAATATCCCTCCATCATAATTTTTTGTTATAATACCATATATTGTTTAATTGTTCAATAGAAAATACACACAATAGTGTTTTTACAGTATAAATTTTGTTGCGTTTTTTCTGTACAATTTAACAGAAATATGTTATCATTCCGTTGAGGTGAAGTATTAAATGACCGATAACGAACTTTTGTTAGCAAGAATTGAAGACTGTATATCTTCTTGTTCTGATTCGTATATGATTACAAGTACAAATTTTCTTGATGTTTATCAGCAAAGTACCGTTATCGGATATCTGAAAAAGCGTAATGATGTGAGATATGATTTTTACGGCGGCTTCGATGATTCAGAAAGAAAGACGGCAGTGTTTTTTCCTGACTATGCCGACGGAATTGATTATCTAAAAGAAAACACGGATCTTTCACCGATTGTTGCACTAGAAATAAAGAAAGACAGTTTTTCTTCACTTACTCACAGAGATTATCTGGGTGCCGTAATGGGACTCGGTATCAGGCGTGAAGCAGTCGGAGATATTCTTGTAACAGACGACGGTTGCGCTATGGCGGTTATACGCAGTGTAGCTGTTTACATAAAAGAAAATCTTACTTCTGTAGGCAGAGGAAGTGTTAAAGTACAGATCGTTGAAGATTTTACAGGATTTACTGCCGAGTCTGTTTTTGAAACGAAGCGTTGCTATGTTCCGTCAATGCGACTCGATGCGGTGCTTTCGGCTGCATTTTCTGTTTCACGCAGTACGGCTGCAGAAAAAATACGCAGGGGAGAAGTGCTGATGAACGGTGTCGTAATGTCAAAGAACGATACCCGTGTACCGTTTGGCGCTAAGCTTGTTATACATGGCAGCGGAAAAGTTATTATCGATGAAGATGTGGGTCTGACTAAAAAAGGCAGACAGGCATTCCTTATAAAAAAATTCTGACAGAAAGGTTGTACTATTATGTTAAATATTGCACACAGAGGTTTCAGCGGTAAGTATCCGGAAAACACATTACTTGCCTTTGAAAAAGCGATTGAAGCAGGTGCTGACGGTGCTGAGCTTGATGTTCATCTTACAAAAGACAATATTCTTGTTGTTATTCATGATGAACGCATTGACAGAACCACTGACGGTGAAGGCTTTGTTGCGGACTTTACATATGATGAGCTTTGCAGGTTTGATGCAAGCGCTTCTTTTAAAGGTATCTACGGATTTAATAAAATCCCGACTCTTCGCGAATATTTCGAACTCGTCAAGCCTGTTGATGGATTTATCACAAATATTGAACTTAAAACAGGAGAAAATGAATATCCGGGTATTGAAGAAGCTGTTTATGAACTTATAAAAGAGTTCAATCTTGAAGACAGAATAATTATATCAAGCTTCAATCATTTCAGTGTAATGCGCTTTAAGGCGGTTGCACCTCAGATCAAATGCGGATATCTGACAGGAGATTGGATTTATGATTTCGGTGAGTATACAAAAAACAGGGGAGTTGAGTGTGTACATCCGAGATTTAATTCTCTCAATGCTCAAAGCGTAGCGGAGATTAAAAAGAACAATATAAAGATAAACACCTGGACGGTAAACACACCTGAGGAAGTCAGTCGTCTGTATAATCTTGGTGTTGATGCGATTATAGGTAATTTTCCTGATATGATAAAAGAGGTAATTGAAAGTAAAAAATAATTGAAATCTTTCAAATTACACTTGAAATTCACAATTTATGGTAGTAATATAAAACCAACCCCCAAAAAGAATAGGAAGGTGCTTTTTATGTTTACAGGTAAAATGGAAGAGTTCAGAGGTATTTATTCTCTGTTGCTCACTCCTTTTAAAGAGGACAAGTCAATTGATTACGATGTTTATGCTCAGTATGTTGAGTGGCAGGCAGAGAAAGGTTCTCACCATCTTTTCTCAGTTTGCGGCAGTGCTGAAATGACATTGCTTACCCCTGAAGAAAGAGTTAAGTGTGCTCAGATCGCAGTTAAGCATGCATGCGGTGCAGAAGTTGTTGCTACTGCTAACCTTGATCCGACATGGCAGCGTCAGGTTGAAGAAGTTAAGCGTATGGAACAGACAGGTGTTGACGGTCTTGTTTTCGTAACAAGAGGTGTAGGCGATAACGACGAGCAGCTTGTTGAATATCTTTCAGAGCTTGCAGAACATACAACGCTTCCGATTCTTCTCTATGAGTTCCCCGGATTCCAGCCTCACTGTATGTCAGGTAAAGCTTACGGTCAGCTTGTTGAAACAGGTAAGTTCAAGGGCATCAAGGATACAACATGTTCACTCGACAGAATCAAGGAGAAAATTGCGGTTCAGGGCGAGTCTGCAGTACTTCAGGCAAACATTCCGTTCCTCTTTGATGCTTATGTAGCAGGTGCAAGAGGTGTATGTGCAACTCCGACATCATGCGGTGCAGGTCTTTTCCGTAAGATGTACGATGAATTCTTTGTAGAGAAGAATATCGAAAAAGCACGTGAAACATATAACGAAATCATTCTTCTTGATAACTGTATTGACAGCGGATTCAACGCAAGTGCAAAGTATCTTGTTCAGCTTCAGGGTATCCCGATGTCAACTGTAACAAGAGCAGGTTCTGAAATCGGTCCTGCAAGAAGAAGAAGCATTGAATCCTTCCATGAGTATGCTACTCAGAAGGGCATTCTTTAATCAATGTGAATAAACTGTTAACAAAGAGCTCGGTTATCGGGCTCTTTTATACATTTTATAAATATTGTATATACACTTGTGTAGTGAATGTATAACGTTTTGTCTTGAAAAGAACCCTTTGATATGGTAAAATCCTAAAAAAGGGGGAGATACTATGGCATCACAAAGCACAGGTGAAAAGACAAAACTCCTTATTGCCAGCTCTTTGAGAAAACTTATGAAAAAGAAGTCTCTCGACAAAATCAAAATTCGTGAGATTGTTGAGGATTGCGGTGTAAACCGTCAGACTTTCTATTATCATTTTCAGGATATATATGCTTTGGTTGAATGGATTTACACGTACGACGGAGTGCAGATTTTTAACGAGCACAGGAATGATTCTGATTGGATGTCGCTGATCAAAAGGATGTTCGATTATCTTGAAGAGCATCAGGATGAAATTAAATGTGTTGTTAATTCAAAGGCTGAGAAGTTTTTCTATAGTTTTGTACACGAGAAAATCGGTATGTGCGCAAGAATGGTTGTTGAACTTATCTCAAAGGGTATGACTGTTGATTCTTATTATAAGGTTTTCCTTGCTGATTTCTATACTTTTGCTGTCTGCGATGTTGTTGAAAATTGGATGCGTAACCGCAACACAACAAGAATGTCAAGCGAAGAGCTCATTCACTTGTTTGAGATGACTATGCTCGGCAATGTCAAAGTTGCACTTGAACGCTTCGAAAAAGAAACACTCAGCCGTCGCGAAGCGGATAAAAACAGTTGACAAATTCAATTTATAATGCTAGAATATCTCGGTAAAAGATGTTGACGAAGAGGGAACTGACATCTGACCTTTCAGAGAGCCGTCGGCCGGTGCAAGACGGTAAGTGTCAAGTTGGTTCTGTAGCTTCCGAGTCGGAGAGAAGAAAGTGCAAACGATTAGACCTCTCCCGTTATGCTTCGTAAAAGCGCCAGGAGTGGCATCAAAAAGATGCAATTTGAGTGGTACCGCGGGTTTTCAGCTCGTCTCAAAGTAATTTGAGACGGGCTTTTTTATTTTTATGTAAATTTACATTGGAGGAGATATATATGGCAAAGGATCTTGCAAAACAATACGATCCGAAAGATGTTGAAGACAGAACCTATAAATTCTGGCTTGACGGCAAATATTTTCACGCAAAATGTGACCCCGATAAGGAAGCGTATACAATAGTTATACCACCGCCGAATATCACGGGTCAGCTTCACATGGGTCATGCTCTTGACAATACTCTTCAGGACATTCTTATCCGTTACAGACGTATGCAGGGCTATGATACTCTCTGGCTTCCGGGCACAGATCATGCTTCAATTGCTACAGAGGCAAAGATTGTTGAAGCTATGGCTGCTGAAGGTATTACAAAGGATGATATCGGCAGAGAAGGCTTCCTTGTTCGCGCTTGGGATTGGAAAGAAAAGTACGGCGGCAGAATAATCGAACAGCTTAAAAAATTAGGTTCATCATGTGACTGGGACAGAGAGCGTTTCACTCTTGATGAAGGCTGTAGCAGAGCTGTTCGTGATGTTTTTGTCAGACTTTATGAAAAAGACCTTATTTACAGAGGCAACAGAATGGTTAACTGGTGCCCGTACTGCGAAACATCTATTTCAGATGCTGAAGTTGAGTACAGTGAGCAGGACGGCAATTTCTGGCATCTTCCCTATACTGTTAAGGAGACAGGAGAACAGCTTGAGCTTGCCACTACAAGACCTGAAACTATGCTCGGTGATACAGCTGTTGCTATTAATGCAGAGGATGAAAGATATGCACATCTTCACGGCTGTCATGTTATTCTCCCGCTTCTTGATAAAGAGATCCCTATCGTTTGTGATGAACATGCAGATATGACTAAGGGTACCGGTGTTGTTAAAATCACACCTGCACACGATCCCAACGACTTTGAGGTAGGCAGACGTCATAATCTTCCAATGGTCAGAACATTTACCTATGACGGTCACATGACAGGTGCAGCTGAAAAGGCAGCATATGATGAGCTTGTTGCAAGCGGTAAGGCTACAGCTGATGAACCTGAAGTTCTTGATTGCGGTAAGTATGCAGGTATGACAACAATGGAAGCACGTAAGGCTATCCTTGAAGACCTTGAAGCAGGCGGATATATCAAATACATTGAACCGCTTAAGCATGAGGTTGGTACTTGCTACCGTTGTCATTCAACAATTGAGCCTATGGTTTCAAAGCAGTGGTTTGTCCGTATGGAGCCTCTTGCAAAGCCTGCTATTGAGGCTGTCGAAAAAGGCGAAACTGTTTTTGTTCCCGAAAGATTTACTAAGAACTATATGAACTGGATGAGAGGTACACGTGACTGGTGTATTTCACGTCAGCTTTGGTGGGGTCACCGTATTCCTGCGTGGTATTGTGCAGATTGCGGTGCAACTATGGTTACAAAAACTGACATAGATACATGTCCCCATTGTTCAGGTAAGAATATTGAGCAGGACAGCGATACACTCGACACATGGTTCTCATCAGCACTCTGGCCGTTCTCAACACTTGGTTGGCCGGATGAAACAGCAGACCTTAAGCATTATTATCCCACAAGCACACTTGTTACCGGTTACGATATTATCGGCTTCTGGGTAAGCCGTATGATATTCACAGCTCTTGAATACACAGGACAGGTTCCGTTTGATACTGTTCTTATTCACGGTCTTGTACGTGATGCACTCGGCAGAAAGATGTCAAAGTCTCTCGGTAACGGTATCGACCCGCTTGAGGTTATCGATCAGTACGGTGCAGACGCACTCCGACTTACTCTTGCAACAGGTAACAGTCCGGGTAATGATATGCGCTTCTCTGACGATAAGGTAAGTGCGAGCCGTAACTTTGCTAATAAGATCTGGAACGCTGCAAGATTCATTCTTATGAATCTCGGCGAAGATGAAAAAGCTCCTCACGTTCCCGAAGATCTCGCACTTGAGGATAAGTGGATTCTTAGTCTCTACAACAAGCTTACCAAGGAAGTAACAGACAACCTTGATAAGTTCGAACTTGGTATTGCTCTTCAGAAGCTTTATGACTTTATCTGGGATATCTTCTGTGACTGGTATATCGAAATTTCAAAGATCCGTCTTAACTCAGGCGATGAAAAGGCTGCACAGACAGCACGTGATATGCTTGTTTACATTTTGTCCAATACACTCAAGCTTCTCCATCCGTTTATGCCGTTCATCACTGAAGAAATCTGGCAGACTCTTCCGCACGACGGTGAGTCAATTATGATTTCCGAATGGCCTGTTTATAACGATGCATTTGACTTCTCTGTTGAGGAGCAGGAGATGGAGAGAATTATGGAAGCAGTCCGTGCTATCCGTAACCGCAGAGCAGAGATGAATGTACCTCCGTCAAGAAAGGCGAAGTACTATATCGCAACTGCTTATAAGGACACTTTCCGTCAGGCAGGTATCTTTATGCAGAGACTTGCATCTTGCTCAGAGGCTGAGGTTGGTGATAACTTTGAGTTTGACGATGCAGTATGCGTTGTTACAACGGATGCAAAGGTTTATATCCCGATGGGTGACCTTGTAGACTTTGAGGCTGAGATTGCACGTCTTGAAAAAGAAAAGGCAAAGGAACTCAAGGAACTTGAATTCATCGACAAGAAGCTCAATAACGAAAACTTCGTTGCAAAAGCACCGCAGGCTGTTGTTGAGGGTCAGCGCGAAGCTGCACAGAAGCTTCGTGATAAGATTGCTATGCTTGATGAAAGCCTTGCAAAATTGCGTAAATAATTAAAATCTATGGGACGGTTTATCCGTCCCATATTTTGAAATGAGTGATTTTATGAATTATAACGAAGCACTTGAATTTATCCATTCACGTATGAAATTCGGCTCGCAGCCGGGTATGGAACGTATTTCTGCACTCTGCGAAGCATTCGATAATCCCCAGGACAAACTTAAGTATGTTCACGTTGCAGGTACAAACGGCAAAGGCTCAACCTGTACTATGATTGCAAAAATGCTTGAAGCTGCAGGCTACAAGGTCGGTCTTTTTACATCACCGTTCATTGTTGATTTCCGTGAGCGTATACAGATTAACTCCGAAATGATACCTCAGGAAGATTTTGCAGCAATTGTTGAAAAAATCGTACCTGTTATCGATGAACTTAAAGAAAAACACATCAATCCGACGGAGTTCGAAATCATAACTGCAGCAGCTTTTCTGTATTTTTTGCAGGAAAACTGCGACATTGTTGTTCTTGAGGTCGGTCTTGGCGGTACGCTCGACTCTACAAATATCATAAAAAAATCAGAGGTAAGCGTAATCACGTCTATCTCGAAGGATCATACCGATATCCTTGGTGATACGATTCTTGATATAGCTGCACATAAGTGCGGTATTTTCAAACAAGGCGGTCACGTTGTAGGCTATCCTCAGCCTGATTTTACAGTCGAACGCTTTGTAAAGGAAAAAGCAAAGGAATCAGGTTGCGATTATACACATTCTGAGCTTGGACGAATCCGTCTTGTACGCGAAGAATTTGACGGTTCGACGATTATTTATGCAGGTTGTACATTCAAAATTCCTCTTTCAGGCAAACATCAGATTTATAATTTTTCAACTGCTATTTCAGCAATTAATGTTTTGAAACAAAAGGGTTGGAATGTTTCTATGAAGAATATGCTCGACGGTGTTGCTGCACTTAAAATGCCTGCAAGGGTTGAAACTGTTTCAACCGATCCTCTTGTTATAATTGACGGTGGACACAATGCAGAAGGTTTTGATGCTCTTTGTGCAACTCTTGATAAATATTTCAAAGATAAGAAAATTATTGCTGTTTTCGGTATGATGAGAGATAAAGATTATGAATACTGTGCAAAAAAACTTGCTCCGATATGTGAAAGGATTTATGCAACCACTGTTTCGAATCCACGCTCATTGACAGCAAAAGAACTTGCTGAAGAATTAAAACAGTACGGTGCAAAGGTGAAAGCTGTTGATGATTGCGGTAAGGCTTATAAAAAGGCACTCAAAAAAGCAGATGACGACAGTGTGGTAATTGTTTGCGGTTCGCTTTATCTTGCAACGGATATCAAAAATTTACAAAATCAGTCATAATTTTATTCCACGCTTCAACATAATATTTAATTTAAATCCTTTATCCTTTTGGATAGAGGATTTTTCTTTTTCAGGAGGTACAAGATGTCTGTGAAAATTATTTCAACCCGTCAGAGGGTGACGGCTTTTCTTGACGGTGAAATCGATCATCACACTGCCGCTGCAATACGGCTGGAGATTGATGAGGCAATTCAGCGTAATAAACCCAAAACACTTAAGCTTGATTTTGCCGATGTCACTTTTATGGATTCATCGGGAATAGGTCTTGTTATGGGCAGATTCCGCATTATTCAACCTATGGGAGGCAAAATGATAGTTTCAAATCTTTCTCCTCAGATATATAAAATAATGCAACTGG
>JAZROM010000023.1:0-15381 GCA_045648745.1 Acutalibacteraceae bacterium
ATGCTCAACGAGTACATTCCGCAGAAGATGTATACAACAATCGTAATTGCAGGTATTATTGTTCTGGCACTTTATATCATCAGAATGTTACTGCGTTACTTTGTGCAGTATTACGGTCACGTTATCGGTGTGCATATGCAGTCGCAGATGCGTAAGGATTTGTTCGCGCATCTTGAAAAACTGCCTTTCCGTTTCTTCGACAACAACGAAACGGGTAAGATTATGACCCGACTTACGAGTGACCTTTTTGAAGTGGTTGAACTTGCTCACCACGGTCCCGAAAACCTGCTTATCAGCTCCGTGATGATTATTCTTTCTTTTGCATACCTTGTTACAATCAACTGGGTGCTGACGCTTATTGTCTTCACCTGTGTACCGATTCTTGTTGTTGTAACCGTACATTTCCGCAAGGCTATGCGTCAGGCGTTCAACGACAGAAGAAAGAGTACGGCTGTTATCAACGCAGCAATCGAAAGCAGTGTAACAGGCATCCGTGTTACAAAAGCGTATACCAACGCTGAAAACGAGATTAAAAAGTTCGAGGTCGGTGACAAGGAGTTTGTCGATTCCTCTTACCGTGCATACAGCGCGATGGCAAAGTTCCATTCTTCAACCTCTTTTGTTACAGACGTTTTCAACGTATTCATTCTTATCGCAGGCGGTCTTTTCCTTTACGCAGGCGAAATTTCCTTCGGTGATTATTCGACATTCATCGTTTCCGTCAACCTTTTCATAAACCCTGTCAATACACTCATCGGATTTATGGAGCAGTATCAGAACGGTGTCAGCGGTTTCAAGCGTTTCTGCGAGATTATGGACGAAGAGCCCGAAGCAGATAAACCCGACGCAAAAGAGCTTAAAAATGTTCAGGGCGTTATCGAATTCAGAGATGTCAACTACTCCTATGACACAACAAAGGAAGTGTTGCACGACGTTAACCTGAAGATTGAAAAAGGCAGAAAGGTTGCATTGGTCGGCCCGTCGGGCGGCGGTAAGACAACACTCTGTCATCTTCTTCCGAATTTCTACAAGCTTGAAAACGGCAGCGGTGAAATCCTCATAGACGGTACAGACATACGTGACCTTACGCTCGATTCACTGCGCAGAAACATCGGTATTGTTCAGCAGGACGTTTTTCTCTTTGCAGGTACAATCCGTGAAAATATTGTTTACGGCAGACCTGATGCAAGTGAGGAAGAGGTTTTTGAAGCAGCAAAGAGAGCCAATATTCACGATTATATTATGACTCTTGAAAAGGGTTACGATACAGAAATCGGCGAACGCGGCGTCAAGCTTTCGGGCGGTCAGAAGCAAAGACTGAGCATTGCACGAGTTTTCCTCAAAGACCCTGCAATTCTTATTCTTGACGAGGCAACAAGTGCACTCGACAACACAACGGAAGTTCTTATCCAGCACGCGCTCGACGAGCTTTGCAAAGGCAGAACGACTCTTGTTGTTGCGCACAGACTTTCAACAATCCGCAACGCTGACGAGATTGCCGTTGTTATTGACGGTAAAATCAAAGAACGCGGCTCACACGAAGAACTTATGGAAGCAGACGGAACATACAAAAAGCTCTACTCCCTCCAGTTCCGTGAGAATGATATATTTGAATAAAAAAATACACCTTGGAAGTTTTTCCAAGGTGTTGTTTTTATTCCGCAGGACCGAGGTAACGGTAAATCGTCACACCGAACAAGCCTTCATATTCTGCAACCATTATTCTTCCACCGTAGTAAGGTAGCTTTTCCCTTTCTTTCTCCGATAAGAAAAACGTGTCAAATTCTATACGTTGTTCGACACCCTCCGGTGCTATAAAATATATTTCTCCGTTACCTCTGAAGGTTGATACCTCTGTCGCTTCCGCTTCATAGCTGTCAATAAATTTTGCCGAAAGAGCATTCACATCATTATATACCCCAAGCGAAAATACAATCACTATTCCTGCCGTTGCTATTATTTTTGCAATTCGTCCCAGCAGTTTTTCATTGGTAGGCTTTCTCTCAAAAAATGTAAGAACAAGCGTAGAAATCACAAAAACCGCAAACGCAAGCCACAGCGGATATTCTCCACCGACTGTAAAGCCGTACAGTAGGGTCAACACCACAGAAACGGCAAGTATGATTATGTATTTAAGTGCTTTTTTCATTTCCGCTACTCCGTATTTATTCCTTTCCGAGATATTCAAGATAAATATCTCCGAACAGACCTTTATATTCTCCTACCCTTATTTTGTCTCCGCGTGACGGAATACCGTCACTATATAACGGAGAATCAGCATATATACAAACCGTTTCTTCCTTTCCGTTCGGCAAAGTAAAATATACTGTCATTTCAGTTCGGCTTCGGTATCCGCTGATATAAATATCCGTTACTTCTGTTTCGTATTCATTTATAAGAGTCAATGATGACGAACTTACAGAGGTATATAATCCAATTGTAAAAATAAATACAATAACCGTAGAAACAACTATTCTTATTATTTTCGAAAACAAAGGTTCATATTGCGACTTTTTATTTAAATACATCATTATCAGCACAGCAACTACAATCTGCAACCCGATAAACCACAATTCGGGTTCACCGCCGACACAAAAGCCGTACAGCAACGTCAACACTGCTGAAACCGCGAGTATGATTATGTATTTAAGTGCTTTTTTCATTTTACCGACCCTTTCTTTAGCTTATCTGTATTATAAATCAAAGAAACAAAAAGTCAAATAACACATAGTGCAAAAATCAGACCGATTTTTTACAAATAGTGCAAAAATATATCAATTTATATTCGACAAAACGGAATTTGTTGCACAAAAAATCGGCACATCTTTACAGGTGTGCCGATAACTCTTACTGATTTTCTGTTGTACTCTCTTCTGCCTGATCGGTGATTTCGTCGACGATTACATCAAGAACCTTCTGTGCACTTACATCGCTTGAATCTGCGATTGAGGTGCTTACATTACCGTTTTCATCCGTTGTGAAAACTATCGTCTGACCGACACCGTTCATTTTAAGAATGATGATAAGCAAAATAACAAAAATAAAAACTGACGCACCGATTAAAGACAAAACTGTTGCCTTGCCTTTTTTCTCGCTTTCGCAAGCCTTATAATATTTTTCCATACGCTTCTGCGCATCGTTAAGATTCAATTCGCCGTCTTTTTTCTGCTTTTCTTTCTTTGCCATTTTCATCAACTCCGAATAGATTATACTTTAATGACCAACAAGCCATAAGGTTTTGAAAGGCATCTTTCAAAACTGCTTCGCATCTGAAATACAATAGATTGCGTACAGTCGGATATTTTCCGATACAGGCATACTGTCGTATGGCAAAGAGGAAAATGTTCGAATGTGCGTGATATTATTGCATTTCAGACTTGTTTGTTGTTGGTAATTAAAGTATATATTAACCGATTATTTTTGTCAATTACGGCTGCACTGTAATGGGTTTATCCTCACTTTCGTGCTCAAAGGAAATAAAGTTATTTCTCTTTGCATACGCCCAACGCATATCAAAAACTTCACACGCACTTGCAGGCATATAAAGCTGGTCTTGGTTAAGACGCTTGACAGCACATTCAAGTTTAACCTCACCGCGATCAGTTACGGCAATATCGCTATCCTCAAAAAACTCAGCTTTTCTGCCGTATACTTCAAGGGTGATTTTGCCCTTTTCCTTGATAACCGAGCCGCCTATGTAACCGATAAGCACACCGAGGGGTGCATACCACACACCGTCAATTTCACGACACGGGGTTTCGTACTGGCACAATCCGAGCTGTGCGCCCTTGTACATCATTCGTGTTCGGTTATATTTCGGCACAACTGCATAGGGTGTGATTTCGTCCTTGTCCTTATCAATTGTGCATTTATCAACGATTCTTCCGTCCTCAAAAATTGTGGAGGTAAGCGTCATTTTTCCGCCCTCAATTTCCACAACTGCGATAACAGAAACATCCTCCTCCTGAGTGTAGAACGCAGAATGCCATACCTTGGCAAGTGCGCGTGTACCGGGAGGATTCTTGCAGGAATTACCGAGCATATAATGAACCGTACCCTTTGACGGCTGTTCAAAAAGCTCCTCATTTTTCATCGGGAAGCTGCGTGAAAAATTATGCTCGTGACCCGAAAAAACAAGGTCAAGCATCTCAAAGCCTTCACGCATAACGGGATACGCATCATAATTCTGACAATCCGAGCCCGAATAGCAAATCGGGAAATGATATGAACCGATTTTCCACTGCTTGTCGCAGTTTTTAAGGTCGTTTATCATCCACTCGTTGACTTCTTCGGGTCCGTTGACACCGATGACCATAAAGTGAGCGTTGCCGTAATCAAAGGTGTAGTTTTCCGTCTTCCAATTTTCGGGGCCGTTCTGTGCATAAGAGCCTTTGAACTGTTTTCCGAAGAACTCCGCAGGTTCGGAATAGTATCTTCCGATACCGTTTCTGTAATCCTGGAATCCGCGGTTATCGTGGTTACCGAGTGTCATCATAAACGGAATGTGCTCAACAACACCCTTGAGTCCGCTGAACGCACCGTTCCACTGCACCTCGTGCTGACCGCAGTCGGTATTGTCACCGCCTGTGAGAATAAATCTTGCATCGGGGTGCTTTTTGAGAGTTTCTTTAAGAACATAATTAAAGTATGAATAATCGGGGCAATCGTGAGGCTGACCCTGTTGCTGGTCGGAGACACAGATAAACTTGAATTTTTCAAGATTTTCAGGCTCGGTTTCAAAGTAAAACTCTTCACTTCGGTTTTCATCGTCACCGCAGGTGTAGAAGTATTTTGCACCTGCCTTAAGTCCCGTAAGCTTCGCCCAGAACATATTGCTGATGTCAATATCACTTTCAAAAACTTCTGTCTGCGCATCGCAACGCATCCACTCGTCAGTGCCGTTTTCACGGTAAAGAACATATCCGTTCTCAACATCCGTACAGGTACGCCACGTAACATTCATCGTGGTTTTTGCATCGTCTGCAATGCTTATAAAAATATGGTCCGGTTGTTTCTGTGAACCACGTATCGGTTTTTCTTTCACAAGAATTCCTCCTTACTGTGAGATACTTTCAAGACTTAAAATAACTGTTGCAGGCTGTCTCTCTTCCGATGCACAGAGGAGTCTTAACTGCTGCAACGCAGACGACATTTCAACATAAGAAACGTCACTTGCCGAGTTGATTTTTGAAAGCACTTTCTGATAAATCGTAATGCCGTCTTCGACATTTTCTGCCGTGATGAAATTATCAATCATGGCGCAGACAATTTTGCCCTGCTGACGCATTCCGTCAGTGCCGAGGGTTTTGCAGTATTTGAAAAACTTTAGCAGAGTCTCACCTTTGATTGTCTGATCACCCTTTGTGAGAATGAGCGTATATTCGTCCGTACGGTATTCAATTCTTTCGTCAACCGTATATTCGAGACCGCCCATATAGTTGATCGCAAGTGCAAAAGTATCAGGATTGGAGGCAACATACTTGTCAATCTCTACTCCCTCATGCTTTTCAACTGCAGAAATCAGCTCCTGATATCCGCCTGTTGCAAGTGCATTGAGATAATCGGGATTATCTGTGCCGAGAGGATGCACACGGAAGGTTCTGTCATCCATATCAGCATCAACCATTATCATAAAATGGATTTTTGAAGCGTCAGGCTCTGCACAGTAAAGCAGGATGTTTGCCTGACCCGTCAGTTCTTTGTTAAGATCAACAATCTCGTCACCCGTGGTTTGGCTGTCCGCCGTTGTGGTGGTTGACTTGCCCGAAAAAATATCCTCGAATGAAAGGTCATTGTGCTTGAGAATGACGATACCTGAAATCGTACCGAACACAAGCGCAAACGCAAGAAAAGCATAGAAAAAGTTTAGCAGACCGCCTATCTTATCCTGCTTTGAGGTTTTGAATTTATGGTTTCTCTTAAAAAACATTTTATCACATTCTTCTTATTTCTTTTTTAAAATAACAGTTGATTTGGCTCCCACATCAACAAGGGTACCGCGCACATAACTGTTACAAAGCAAGTCCTCACTGTCCGACCATTCGTCACGGACATAGTAGGTTATCGGGTGCGGATTGCTGTTTGCAATAACAAGCACTGCATTGCCGTCGCACTTGCGCGAATATGCAACACAACCTGCAACGGCAGAAAGAATTTCAAGTCTGCCGTCGATAAAGCAAGGATTCTCACTTCTGATTTTTCCTAATTTTTTATACCATTCAATAAGTTCCGTGTTCTCATTTCCCCATGGATAGCAACAACGGTTGAAAGGATCCTTGTAGCCCTGCATACCTGCCTCGTCACCGTAATAAACGCTCGGAACACCGGGCAAGGTAAACTGCATTGCACTTGCCATTTTCATTAAGCCGATACCGTTTCTGTATGCATCGGCACTCAATGAATGTGTGCTTTGCCAGTATCTGTCACGGTATTCGCAGCTCTCCCCTGCAAGGGCGGTAATTGCCCTCATAGTGTCGTGCGTCGAGATGTGATTCATAAGCACATCAAGCACCTGTTTCGGGTAATTTTCTGCAATTGACATAACACGCGAATTAAAAAGCTCTGCCGAGGCTGAACGAACAAAGTCAATAACCGCATCGGCAAAGGGATAGTTCATAACACTGTCGAGCTGTTCACCGAGAAGGTATCTTCGGCGTTGACCGTAACTGCACTTGTTTGAAGCATCTTCCCACACTTCACCCATAACGAGTGCATCTTCCTTTTCTGCCTTGACAGCTTTACGGAAATTATCAAGAAAAATATCGGGCAATTCGTCGGCAACATCAAGTCGCCAACCGCTTGCACCAAGACGCAGCCATCTGCGTGCAATTCCGTTTTCACCCGTTATATATTCAATAAAATCGGGATTCTCTTCGATAACCTCGGGCAGGAGCTTAATACCCCACCAACTGAGATAATCGTCGGGCCAGTTTTTGAACTTGTACCAATTATAATATTCTGAATCCTGCGACTGATACGCACCGACTGTGTCGTATCTGCCGTATTCGTTGAAATACTTGCTGTCGCATCCCGTATGGCTGAAAACACCGTCAAGAATTATCTTTATCCCCTCTTTTTCAGCAGAAGAACAAAGATTTTTAAAATTCTCCTCGTTGCCGAGAAGCGGATCAATTTTTGTATAATCTCCCGTGTCATAACGATGGTTTGAATGTGCCTCAAAAATCGGATTGAGATAAATACAGGTCACACCAAGACTTTTAAGGTAGGGAAGTTTCTCTTCGATACCTTTAAGGTCACCGCCGAAATAGTCATTATTGAGCACCTTGCCGTTTGGGTCGGGTCGCCAATAAGGTTCACCGTCACGGTCAGCACGCATAACACGGTCATCGGGAACGGCTGTTTTTTCTTCACCTGAAAACGCAAATCTGTCGGGAAAAATCTGATAAATCACTCCGCCCTTGAGCCAGTCGGGAGTGGTGAATTCTTTATCGTAAACAGTCAACTGCCAACAGTTACCGTTATCACGGATTCTGCCGATACCGTCACCCGCATTGAAGATACGGCTTGTACCCCACGGAGTATCGTATTCAAAACGGTATTCGTAAAGTCCGCTTTCTTCGGGACAGAATTGGACACGCCACCATTCTTCGTTATCACCCTGCATACAGTCCCATTGCATACCGATAAACTGCTCGGTTCTGCCGTCTTTTTTCACAACAAATCTTGCATGGTGGCAGCAAAAATCACGGGGCAGAATTATTCTGAAAACCACCGTGCAGGAGGTTTTAATTGCCCCGAATATGCTTTTGTGATATTCATATCGTGAATTATACGGTATATACATTAAAAGGACTACTCTCTTGTTTCGTTATTTTCTATATCGTCGATTTCATCGGCAGGTACTGTAACCTGACCTTCAAAAATATCGTCATCAGTCTCTTGCGTTGTCGGCTGAGTTGTTGTTTCTTCAGTAATATAGGGTGCTTCGGAAATTTCAAGTAATGCATCGGTTACAACAAAGCTTACAAGTGCAATCGCAATCAGAATAGCCGCTATTATAAGATACTTGACTATCGGCTGCCAACGGGCAGTTTTGTCCGTACTGATGAAATATTTCTTGTTATCACTGTAAGACGTGCGGAATTCCGTTATGCTTCTGCGACGCTTATTGTATTTATTGTTGTTTTCCATTCTATCACCCGATTTGCCATTTTTTGATGGTTGAATCCCCTGAGGCTAACACATATACTTTAAAGTATGGAGGGATTTTTGTGAATATTCAACCGATCGGCAATAATAAATTTATTGTTACATTAAGCCGTAAAGACCTGACAGACCTTGACATTACATACGACACCATGGACTATTCAGATATTGAAACACGACGTGTTATATGGACAATTCTTGACCGTGTGCGTTCACGCACGGGCAGAGACATTGACCCGTCGGGAAACCTGATAATCGAAGCTGCACCCGATAATTACGGCGGATGTGTACTGATGTTTACAGTTCCCGTTTCGAGGTCGGATATAGGTACGGTTATTTCAAAAACCAATCCGACACAGATTTTTGAATTTGAAAATATCAATGACCTGCTTGATGTCCTGACCGCTGTCGGGATAACTGACGGGAAAATTTTTACTGACGGTAAAAAATTCCGTGCAGAATTTCCGACACATAAAACCACCCTGTGCAGACGGACGATTGAAGAATTCGGTAAGTTTGTGGGTTGCGACTCAATCACCGCCGCCAAAACTCACGAACACTGGCAGGAAATCAGCAAATCAACCTCTTAAGGTTTTAATCATTTCGGCAGGGTCTTCTGCACCGAAAACAGCACTGCCTGCAACGAGTACATTTGCTCCCGCTTCAATAACAACGGGTGCTGTTTCGGGTGAGATACCACCGTCAACCTGAATATCGAGGTCAATACCGCGACGTTCAGCCTCTGCACGAAGGGCAGAAACCTTGCCCATCATATCTGCCATAAATTTCTGTCCGCCAAATCCCGGTTCAACAGTCATGATAAGCACCATGCTGAGCTTATCAAGGTAAGGATAAACCTCCTCAACAGGTGTGTTCGGCTTTACGGTCAGACCTGCCTTGCAGCCGAGAGAGAGAATTTTATCAATCGTTTCAGCTGTTGGAGAATCACTTTCGATGTGGAAATTGATGATATCCGCACCTGCTTTTGCAAAGTCTTCGGCATACCTGAGCGGATCACTTATCATAAGATGACAGTCAAAAACCTTGTCCGTGCACTTACGGATACACTTGACAACGGGCGCACCGAAAGTGATATTCGGTACAAAATGACCGTCCATAACATCAATATGAATAAAATCGGCACCGCACTTGTCCATACGCGCAACTTCGGCACCCATTTCTGAAAAATCGCAAGATAAAACCGAGGGGGCAATTTTAATCATAAAAACACTCCTGAAAGTTCACATTTATACAGATAGTATAATACCAATTTTTTCACTTTCGGTCAAGATAAACACATAAAGTATTACATATAAATTATTTGACTATATTTTTTTAAAATGCTATACTATTATTTATACAAAAATTATACAAATTCTGGAGGTGTGAGTTATGAAACGTCTGTTGGCTGTTTTGTTGGCTGTAATCATAGTATTTTCCACTTTGGGCACAGCTGTTTCTGCAAAAACTGACGATTATGATTTCATAACCGTTGAAAAAGATTTCGGCGAAGTGTACTTTGACTGTGACTATGCTGAAATCGGAAAGGAAATCTCCGTTCTGGTGAATGGCAGAGAAGGTGAAAAGTTCCTCTACAAATGGTACATAGACGGTGTTCAGCTTGAAAACCACGACAACACATACACACCTGTCGAATTTGACCTTGAAGGTATGCTTGAGGTTGAGGTTTTTGCCCTCGACGGCACCCTTGTAGGTAAAAAGAGTATGCTTATCAGTCTTTGCCCGGTAATTTATATTGAAACCGAAAATCGTAGTCCTGTTGTAAGCAAAGAAAAATATATCGATGCTCAGATAAATATTCAGGGCAACTCCGAATTTAACAGTGACGATTATCTCTATAACGGTAAAACTGAAATCCGAGGCAGAGGCAACTCCACCTGGCAGGCAGACAAAAAACCTTACAGACTCAAGCTCGACGAAAAGGCTGACCTTTTCGGTATGGGCAAGAGTAAGCATTGGGTGCTTATTTCAAACCCGTTTGACACAAGCCTGTTGCGAAATGCAATCTCTTACAACCTATCAGGCGATATGGGACTTGAATTCCAGAAAAGCGTATGGGTTGACGTTGTTTTTAATGGTAAAGTCGTCGGCAACTATCAGCTTTGCGAGCATATCCGTATTGACGACACAAGAGTTGACATAACGAATTGGGAAGACCTTGCCGAGGATGCAGCAAAAGCAATTTACAAAAAGCATAGCGATACACTCACCAAAGATGACCGCGACGAGTTAATTGACATAATGACGGAAGATATGAGCTGGACAACAAGTGACGAAGTTGTTTATAACGGCGTAACTTATACTGTTTCTGACTATATGGATTATCCTGCAATAAACGGCGGATACCTGACGGAAATTGTGCGTAAATCCGACGAGTATACTTTTGAAACAAGCCGCGGAATGTACATCTGTGTTGATACACCCGAATCATTGAGTGAAGATATGCTCAGTTACATTCAGGGATATTACCAGAGCTTTGAGGATGCACTTTTCAGTGAAGATTTCTGCACCGAATACAATGGTGAAACAGTGCGATACACTGATTTTATTGACCTTGACTCTTTTGTAAAGGGTCTTCTGATTAACGAGCTTTTTGAAAACTTCGACTTCGGCAGAACAAGTACATGGATAAGTCAGGATATCGGCGGCAAGCTGGTTTACGGTCCAGTGTGGGACATGGACTTTTCTTCATCAACCACTTATAATTGGACAACATCAAAGGTCGACTGGCTCAAAAGATTCCTTTGTGACCCTGTTTTTGTCAAGGAATTGAGAGAAATCTATTTTGAATACAGATACACTGCTATAAATGATATTATCAAGGACAACGGTGAGATTGATCAGGCAATCAAAAAAATTGAATCTTCCGCAATCCGCAACGACGAAATATGGAACAATGACTCGACATTCTATGAGAATGCTGCAGATTTGAAATATGTTCTTCAGCAGAAAATCACCTGGCTTGACAAGACACTTGCAACCCCTGCGTCGACACTCAATTCAATTTCCGGTGCAGCTTTTGATGCTGATAAAATATACTTTGACGAGGTTGTCTCACTCGAAATTACTGCATTACCCGAAAAGCTCACCTACAATGCAGGTGACACACTTGACCTTACGGGTCTTTCACTGACGGCAACTTACCGCGACGGTTCACAAAAAATTGTAAGTCCTGACCTCGCTTACACTTATGTCAAGGATGCATTGGGTATTCAGATTTATTCTTACGGAAAAGTTACCGAAGAAATAGGTGAAACCTATGCAGTAGTCCGTTACAGCAATGCATCTGCAGAATTCCCCGTAAACGTAAATCCCCGTGTGAATTATGCAGAAGTTAAAAACCTTATCGACAATCTCCCTGCAAAAATTGACAGCAACAGATTTGTCAAAGAACTGTTTGAGGCTCAGATTGCCTATGATGCGTTAAGTGATTCGGCAAAAGCAAAAGTCAGCAATTACGATAAACTTGCATCTCTGATGGCTGACTTTGAAAAGAAAGCAGAAGCTACCGATTGTTCGGTTCTTGCTTGTTTTACCGACGGACTTTTCAAAACAGATATGAGAAGACCTCTTGTTACCGTATCAAAAGATACACCGAAGAAGATACTTTACTTAAGTCCTTCCGACGGTACAAGTGCAACTTACCCGACAGACCACTTCGCGTTCATGTCGCAGAAAACGGTCGGTAAGTTCTCGGTAACAACAATCAATCACCTTATTTCGGGAAATGAAGACTTCCTTTATCAGGTCAGGGCTCTTTACAAAGACAACCGACAGAGTGAGGTTTACCCTATTACCGTTGCTCAGCTCAGAGATGAGACAAAAGCAATTGATAATATTGATTACAATAAACGCATTGAAAACGGTGGAGAGCTCACCGTAAGCGTAGATAAAGACAGTGTCGTAAGCAGTGTGCGTCTGCTTGAAAACGGCAAGAATATAAACGCTATATTCAAGTTAACCGCAAGAGGTAACACACTTTCCAAAAAATTCACCGAACCCGGTAAGCACACAATAACGGTTGAATATCACATCGGTTCAAGCTGGATAGAATACGGAAGTTTTGACATCTTTGTTCACGAAGCGTTAACCCTTGACGGCACAAAAATACTCAGAAATCCGTACGGCAACGGCACGGTTGAAATCCCCGGATACATAACCGAAATTGCAGACGGTGCTTTTGACGGTTTCAGCGGCAAATTCATCTGTTACCCCGGCTCGGCAGCCGAAGCTTATGCAAAGGCTAACAAAATTGAGTATGAAACATTCAGCTTCAGCGTAAACGTTTCTGAGCTTAATATGAAACCCGGTGATACTCAGCAGATCAAAGTAACCGCTTCACCGTATATGCCCGAAGATTTTGTTCTTAATGCGGAGTTTAACAGCAGCATTGTAAACTTTGAAAACGGCACACTTTCCGCACTTGCACCCGGCTATACAAGAATAAAGCTTTCAAGCATCGGAGGACTTTTTGAAGAGACAGTTTTAGTTTATGTCGGCGGAGGTATAACCAAAGCAGATGTTGACGGCAACGGACAAATCAACTCTATTGATGCGCTGATTATTCTTCAGTCGTGTGTTGAAAAAATCACTCTGAATGCAGAAGAAAAAACAGCAGCAGATATTGACGGTAACTCAATTGTCAATTCAATTGATGCTTTGATTGCCCTGCAGATTGTAACGGAAAGGAAAAATATCTGGGAATACATCAGATAATATTTCAAACTAACAATATGACGGATATTAAACACAGTTGTTACTATCCGTCATATTGTTTTTTATTATACACAGTGTTGACTTTTTTCGACAACGTGTGTTATAATTCACTCATAACGATAAAAGGAAGTGAAAGTTATGCAATCGAAACCTCTTGACCGACGCGTTAAGATGACACGTCAGATTCTGAAGCAGAGTCTTATTGAATTGATGAAAACAAAGCCGATTCACGAAATCAGCATCAAAAAAATCTGCGAGACTGCAGACATCAACCGCAGCACTTTCTACCACCACTACGACTCCCAGTTTGACCTGTTTGATGACATTCTCAACGACATAGGTTATGACATCATAGCAACGGTCAAAACTCACCATAAGAGTGATGACTGGATGAAAAACATTCTGATCGACTCATTGACTTACGTAGAAAAAAATCGTGAAACCATACTCGTTATCCTCAGCGAAAACAGCGGCTTCAGCGTTGGTGAAAGACTGACAACTTACATCGAACGTTTTGTCAACACCAGCCTTGAGCCATCATCAGAAATTGCAAAATACTGTGTACAGTTTGCAACCGCAGGTATGACTTCTGTTATATGGCAGTGGCTTAATAAAGAAGACCGTATGCCTGCAAAAGATCTTGCAGAAATAATTTCTCACCTGTTGCGTCCTAGCATCGGCAGATTTGCACTTTTCCCATTTCAGTAAAAAATTACGGAGACACCGCAGTGTCTCCGTTTTTGTTTTATTTATTATTCTTAGCTCTCATTTCAAGAACTTTTTCATGTATATCTTCTTTCGTTTTACCCGTCAGCTTGTAGAAGAAGAACGGAACACCTGCAAGGAACATCATAATTCCGTGAACGATAGTGTAGAAGAAAAGCATAAGGATTTTTGTCTTTAAAGTCTGCACAGGGTTTTCAACGAGTTCTGTCGGCTGAATATACTCGATAATCGAGCCTTCACCATAAAGCACCTGCGGTGCAAGTGCACTTGCGATTGTACCACTGATAAGTGTGCCGATTGAGATAACAAACGGCAATGAAGCGTCAAGTCGTTTGCCCGTTTTAACTTCCATATCCTCAAGCACATCTGCCTGGAACATTGACGGCAACAGGTTGGATGCACCGAACTGAAGACCGATAAGGAAAAGGAAAACGATGAAAACTATCTGCAGCACGGGATTGGGTTTTGTGAAGTAAATATAGCCTACTGCAAATGCTGCAGTGTTTGCGATGATTGAATAGATACCGCTTGCAATGTAAAGAACCTTTGAATTGAACTTCTTAAGAAGGAAGTTGATGACAAGCATTCCGACTGCCGTACCGATACCCGTCGGCAAACCGAAGAGAAGGAACTTTGAAGTTGAGCCGAGAAGTGCCGCTGCAAGGAACGGGCCCATATATGTAGCAAGGTTTCTGAAGCTCTTAAGAAACTCGGAAATAATGATAACCCATGCATATTTGTTTTTAAGTATATCACCAAAGCCCACGATGGGATTTTTCTTCTCACCCGTGTAAGGCACTCTTTCCTTGACGGCACCCATACCGAGAAGAACTGTGATTATACCTACGGCACCGCAAAGACCCGCGCCGATTATGTACTGAAGACCTTCATTATCCTTCCAGATAAGACCGATAACAAGAACAATAACCAACGGTGCGGAGTTTCCGACTGCTGAAGAAATACTGCGGAAAGAAAGAATGTTGTCGCGTTCCTTCATATTCGGAGTCATAACATTGGCAACCATATTGATTGAGCCACCGAAATTACACATAACGCCCCACAAAACAGCAACAGTAACAATGTAAATCATAAGGGCCGTACCTGCAAGTCCCGGAGGAGTCCAGAAAGAAAGCATCAATAACGCACCCATCGGTACGGCAATGAGCATTGCAAGTGGCTTGAATTTACCGCCTTTGCCCATTTTTCTGCCGTCGATGTACATAACGATGAAGAAATTGAGAATAAATCCGATAACACTTGTCAACGTATTGAAGAGTGATGCCTGATTATCCTCAAGCTGAAGTACATTAACAAGATAAGCGTTTCTGTAAGAACCGATCATACCTGTCATATTGGTGTAAAAGAAAACACCGACAAGGTACAGTATCATTTCTTTGATTTTAATATGCTTTTGATTTTCGTTTGCAACTGCCTGCATCAAATCTCCCCTTTTATTTAATGGATTGATTATAACATTTTACGACTTGCGGTTTCAATCTGTATTTTCCATAAAAAAATAATATCTTTTTTGACAAAAAGAACTGTCTGAACATTTTTAGTCAGACAGTTCTTCAACATCAGTTTTTAATTTTTGAAATAAGTGTTTTGAAAACATACACAAAACATATCAGTGTAACGGTAAGCGAGAAAATTTCAGCCACAGGATAAGAGAACCAGACAAGGTCAGGATTGCCCACCTTCATACCGTAACGTGCGAGTAAAAACGCAACGGGAGTAAGCACGATAAGCTGA
>JAZROM010000024.1:0-7053 GCA_045648745.1 Acutalibacteraceae bacterium
GCTTGCAGAAGCAGAATTCGATGATGAAGTATACTCAATGGAACTTGCAGCAACCGAAGGCTGGCAGGGGAAGGTAGGCGCAACGGTAGTAACAGGACTTGATGTAACAGGAGTACAGTTTGTAATGGACAACGGCACAACGGCAACGTACTACAAGTCAACCGAAGCAGACGGAAAGCTGACCTATGCAGGCAATGCATGGATCAACCATGAAGGTGAAAACGTAATTATCGTAAAGATAAGAGTAAACAACACATGGATCACCGTCGGTAACCTCAACTACTTCGCATTCTGAAAATTCTAATCAAAAAGAGGCTGGAAACAGCCTCTTTTTTGTTTATGTGTAATTTTACATTATTAATAACGAGAAAAATTATTGTGCAATTATAATAAATCGCTCAATTTAGATTGCAAAAAATCTGTGCGATATAGTGTGGCTTTTGTTAAAAAAATTAATATCAGATGTTATAATTATAATGTATAAATATTCATATATATTTTGCATAACACTGTGGAGGCATTATGTTTAAGGTGAAAAAAGCTCTATCTGTACTTTTGGTGTTAACTTGTATTTTCAGTCTGAATATAGTTTCATCAGCTTATCCTGAGATTAAAAGTATCTTCTCGGATTGGCTTTTAGTCAATTCTTATGCGATTGATATTGATTCTAAAATCCAAGCGTATGCTCCGGCAGGAACGTATGATTTTGCAGTTAAAGCAACTGTATCTGCATCAAGTTCATATACATCTGCTGAGGGTAAATGGCATCTAGACAGAATCAATGATGGTACATTTACTTATAACGGAATGAAGGCAGGTTTTAGTACCGCAACTGATGAAGTTCCATACAGCGATACTATGACTCAGGAGCAAAAAGATGCAGCTGTTGCAGCGTCAAAAGTGAAGCCTCTTGAAATGATTTTTGATCTTGAAGGTTATTACGATATCAGCCGTGTTGCTTTATTCACTCATGGTGCGTTCCCTGATGATTTTATAATTGAGACTTCTCTTGACGGAAAAACCTATAATACTGTTGCAACTGAGAGTGGACACGCAGGATTTAGCCTGGAAGCTTTGGCTGTCGATTTCACGACAACTAAAGCACGTTTTGTGCGTCTTTATGTCACCGAAAGAGGTAACCTTGACGGTAACCACATACATTTGGTTCAGTTTGGTGAAATTGCGATTTATGGTAAAACTGTTGATAATACAGACTCAGCGATTGATATCTATTCTTATGCACCTGAGCATTGTATTAACCTTGCTATTGAAAGTACCGTATCTACAACAAGCAGTATTAATGACGGTGTGTGGAATGAAAAAAACATCAACGACGGTATTATTGCGAGAAACGGAGGATATACCACTAAAGCAGGTAGCACTGTTGATGATCCGCTTGATATTACCTTTAACTTAGGTAATATCGCTGATGTTAAAAGATTTGTTTTTTTTCCTAATGGCATTGCTCCCAAAAAATTTATAATTCAGACTTCGTTTGATGGCTCAGTTTACGAAACTGTTTATAGCGGAGAGTGGTCAGTTAAGCAACCCGATGCGCCAATTGTTATTGAGTTTCCGGAAGATACATTTTGTTCATATGTAAATTTTCACGTAATAGAAAGACATGTAACAAGCGAGCCTCTTTATGTTCAGTGTGCAGAACTCGCAATCTACGGTGTCAAGAATGTTTTTGATGCTCAATTGAATAAAAATGATGTTAGTGTTATTGTCAACGACACTCTTCAACTTGAATGGCAACCCAAAAAGAAAAATACATTGCTTGATTATGATCATACAATTGAATGGTCATCTGATGATACCTCTATTGCGACGGTTGATAGAAATACCGGTTTAGTAACAGGTAAAGCTGAAGGTGATGCTACAATCACAGCTACAAACAAAACTATTGGATATTCTGCAACTGTTAATGTTACTGTTTACAATGAATATCCGTATAAAAGAGATAATTTCACGATTTCAGTTTTTTCTCCACCGACCGGTAAATTGTTCACAAACGAGCATTATAGAACAGTATCCGAAGCTGATATTGATCTTCTAATCAACTCTTACAATGTTACAAGTGTTGAAGATAACCTTAAAATGCTTGAGTTAGCACGTAATAACGGTATGAACTCAATCGTTGCCGACAGCAGATTCTGGAATGTAAAAGAAAACATTCCAAAAGAACTTGTTGAGGACGTTTATCAGGATTACAAAGGTATATCAAACCTTGAAGGTGTATATCTTTATGATGAGCCGTGGAACGGAAATATATATGCTCAGTCTGCAACAAATCTTGCAGATGTGATGCCCGGAAGCTTTGTTTACCTTAACTTCTTCCCGGGATATATATATAAGTCATATCAGCAGTATGAGTATACTTACGACGATTTAGCATCTCTTACAAACGGTAAGGTTGATCTTATGTTTGACGTTTATCCGTTTGAGTATAAGGATAACTTTACTAATTACAACAGACTTTTTAGCAGTTTGGAAGCTATTCGCCGGTCAGGGCTTAAATATGGTGTGAAAACAGCAGCATGTATGCAGACGCATGGATACGGTCCGGCAAACGGAGATTTTAGCCACAGAAATCCGTCTGAAACCGACATGCGTTATCAGGGTATGGTTTATATTGCTTACGGTATCAAGCATTTATCTTATTGGAAGTATAGCTCTTCAGCTTCAGTCGGAACAGAAAAGCATATGCCTGGTGCAATTGATCTTGAGGGTAATCCTACAGATGTATATTATCGAATGCAGGCTGTAAATCCCGTTTTGCGTAAATTTGGTGACACACTCATAAACTGTGATGCTAAAGAGGTATATGTAACAGATAATGATCAGTATGGTCAGGAAAGTCTTCCGGATAGTTTTTTTGTACAGACTCAAAACAATAATAGCTTAGTATTTTCATATTTAAAAGATAGAATTACAAGCAAACAATACCTAATGATTGTTAACAGTAATTTGGTCAATTCAGCAACAGCGTCATTGAAATTTGTGAACGAATTCAGGGCGAAAACTTTGCAATATATGACCAGCAACAAGGATTGGGGAGAATTAAAAATTGCAGGTACAACTTTTGGTTCTATAAGTTGGGGTGATGCTACTGCCTCTATCTCTCTCGAAGCAGGTGGCGCAGCTCTTATTGAGTTGCCGAGTGATTATACATATACAGAACCTACTGCTGCTGAAAATACAAATGTTTTTTTAAATAAAACTGTTTACGGTGACAGTTCACTTGGTACTTTGGGCACACGAGATGATGAGAAGATTGCCGGTTGGTACCTGAGCTGCCTTACTGATGGCTATATTGAAACAAATCCGACATTAGGTCTTAATGGTTGGTGTTCAGAGCTTAAAGATTCTTCTTTTGAAACCTATGTTCAGATTGATCTCGGTTCCAACAAAACATTAGCTACGATAACTTTACATGCGGCTGATGAGTCAACGGGTTACCATAAGTATTTTCCGAAGGATTACACTATAAAATACTCTACTGATGGGAATAATTGGAATGTCCTTAAGGATGTTAATGATTCAGTTGAGAGGGTTGAGGCAACGCACAATTTCCCTGAAACTACTATGAGATATGTCAGAGTGGAAATTACCGAAATGAACGAAATAGACGGTAAGTATGCTGCGGCTTTGGCTGAGATTGATGTTAATACCAGAGCTCCAAAACTTGAGAAATTTATTGTAGTTCCGGATGAGAGTGATATATTCAATAGTTTTTATGCTTATGCTAGGAGTAAAAACAGTGCGTATGTCAGATTTCCTACATGGACAAATGCCGGTGGACAGGATGATATTAAATGGTATGTTGCTGAAAAAGGATGTTGGGAAGTTAACGGAGTTATATACAATTTCCGGTATAAAGTTAATATTTCCGAACATGGCGATTCCAGAGGCTTGTACGATGTGCACTGTTACCCATACAATGATCCGGAATTTAAGGACGAAAATCCGGGTATGTCATCGACGTATACGTTCAGTGCGGAAGTAATATATAATTTAAATTACGGTGATATTGAGCCGAACATGATGCACGATATCGGCAGTAACATTTCCGGTATTAACGGTGTTAGTGCGTCTTACAATGCTACGGAAGATTCTATTACTCTTAACGGAACATTAAACGCAGACGGCACGATAATAAATGCCACTCCGCTAAACATCAGAGTCAACAAAGGCGATACCATTTCAGTTAAGTTCGAGGTTCTCGGCGGTAATGCAACTAATGACACAGTAGTTATTGAACTGCACAACGACGCTTTGGGGGATCCGAACGGAAACCGTATGAATGTTGATATGAAGGATAATGACATTCATCATTTTTATGTGACTGATGAACAAACCGCTATAGACATAACTAAATACAGAATATGGCTTTATCGTTCAGGTGGTAATGACTCGCAATATAACAATTACAAATTCAGGATTAAAATTTATATTGATAAGGGCGGACCGCAGATTCACTCGCCCGCAGGAAAAAGAGTGCTATTCGGTGAGACGGTTGGTGACATGCCTGTACCAACCCGTGAAGGTGCCCTATCTTTCCTTGGATGGTTTAACCAACCTATAGGAGGTGTACTGGTACCGCCAGGTTATGTTAACGATCATGTAGGCGAAGCAATGTTATATGCTCATTGGCAGATGCCTGCGTTGCGGGTACACTATGATGTAAATGTTCCTGAAGGAACAGAATCTCAACCCAATAAGCATCCGGGAGATCAGGAAATTTATTATGATAACGGCGATAAAAAAGTTTCTGCTGACGTTATGCAGATGCCCGGATATGAGTTTAAGGGTTGGACTCTGAGTAAAGATCCCGTTGACGGTGAACGTCGTTTCGGTATCGGAGAACAATTGAGTGCTGAAACAGTTAACGATCTTTATGAAAAAGCAACCAACTTTAATCTTACTCTTTACGCTCGTTGGGAACCGATTACTTATAAAGTCAGTTTATCGGGTAACGGTAACAACGGTGACGAAAAAATGCCTGTTATGCTGTGCTTATATGATAAGGAATACATCATTCCGGCGAACACTTATGTAAAATCAGGCTTCAAGTTTATAGGCTGGAACACAAAAGCTGACGGTACAGGTACATGGTACACGGACAATGCTACAATCAAAAACCTCACAACGGTAGCAGGGGAGACAGTTACCTTGCATGCTCAGTGGGAAACAATGGATTACGAGATTGTGTTTGAACCGAACGGTGGTTCAGGTTCAATAGTGAGCATCAGAGCATCATTTGACAGTACGGCATCTCTTCCGAAAAATGAGTTTACCAGACCGGGCTACAATTTTGTTGGCTGGAATACTCAGAGTGACGGTAAAGGAAAGTCAGTGGATGATATGGGTAGCGCCGGCGGTCTGACACAGAGCGAAACCGTTCATCTTTATGCTCAATGGGCAGTATGTCCTGAAGTTCTTTTTGGTAATGAATTTAATTTTGATAAGTTCGTTGTTAATGAAAAGGCTAATATCAATATTGATTATCTTAACAACAGCTTTTCAATTACTCTGACTGAAGAACAACCAGAGGATTATACTAATCATTATGGCCCGATGAATCTTTTGTCAGGACGAACTTATGAGGTTTCGTACAAATATCATCAGACTTCTGAAACCTCAAATCCGCAGTTCCATTATTGGAGTTATGATAATCCTGAATTAAGCGGTGAGGGCAAATATAATCATGGACGCGGTACTGAACAAAACGGAATCTGGACTGATTATATTACTATTCCAAATGGTTGTAACTATGTCAGAATCCGTTTTGACGTTGACAAAACAGGTTCATCTAAAACACCGATCGGAACATATTCAGACATCTGCATCCGTGACGTTACAAACTTTACAAGTAATCCTGCAACGGATAACGTTATAAAGGCAGACCCGATATCTAAATCAATGGTCCCGGGACAAGATGTTGTATCCGATTTCCCGTTGTTGACACGAAAAGGGCATGCCTTCCTTGGTTGGAGTACAGAAAAGGATGGAAGCGGTAACGGTACTGTCGGAGGTAAGATAACTGAATATCCTTTTACTTCTACAGAAGTGAAAAACAGTGTTAACAAAGTGTTGTACCCGATCTGGGCAGTAAATATGGTTATTGTTAATTTCAAAATGAATGACTCGCCATTTGCTGCAGCTAAGACACAAGATTTTGTTTATGGCGAAAGCAAAGAGCTTACAAGCTTTGCTGAATTGGGCTTCTCAAGTCAGAAATATACCGTTAATTTCTATGATGATACAACTAAGTTGGGTGAGTCAAGCATAATATTCACTTTTGACGGCTGGAACAACGAACCGGGTGGAACGGGTATTTATAATTATGAGGATAAAGCCTTGGTTTCAAATCCCAACGGTGCTTTTGACAGCAGCAATGCAAGTAAAATAAACACGACGCTTTATGCTAAATGGAAAAATGACGGCACACAGAAGGTTAACGTGCTTTTAGCAGAAAAAAAGGATTATGTACTTGAGGGTTGGTCAGAGAAGAACAGTGACAAAATCTACCGTCCCGGCGAGGAGTTTGTACCAACGGGTAATATGAGTCTTTATGCAGTCTGGACATCACTCGATAAAGTCTCAGCGGATATCAATAGTTATAATCAGGCATTTTCTGTTGAAAAAGATGATGTTGTTTCGGGTATTGTAATTACAGGAGACGATGACGGTACTGATTGTGATACGATCAAAGCTACAGGTCATCTGAAGTATGAAAGAGATGACTTCGATGATGCACTCAATGCATATAACAAGAAGCTGGATGGCTTTAAAAATAAAACAGCTCAGACCAACAACGAACTTGCGGATGCAATTAAGACTATCACGAACGTAGCCACTGCACCAAAAACAGAAACCGGACTTGTAATGGACTATCTGGAGACCTTCACAATCGAATATGCCGAAGGAGCAAGCGGAGAGTTGGCAGGTGGAACATACAGTATATCAGAAATGAACCTTAACCATTATTCTCTGGAGAATCTGGATAATGCAAAGGATGCAGTAACAGAAGGAAACGATGCGACAACA
>JAZROM010000025.1:0-58322 GCA_045648745.1 Acutalibacteraceae bacterium
ACGAATATGATGCGGCAGTTATGATAACTGCATCGCACAACCCTTGTGAATATAACGGAATTAAAATTTTTCAGGCAGACGGTTACAAATTGCCCGATGAGCTTGAAGAAAAAATTGAAGCAATTATCCTTGACGGTGTAACACAGCCTCCCGTAAAAATCGGTGCTGATGTAGGCAGAATCCGAACATCGGAAATGCCTGCGTTTGATTACACCCGTCACCTTATCTCGACTGTTGAGGGTATTGATTTTTCAGGTTACAGAGTTGCTCTTGACTGTGCAAACGGTGCGGCAAGTGCAACTGCATCCGACCTTTTTACAGAACTCGGTGTTGACAGTTTTATAAAATCATCAATTCCCAACGGTATCAACATCAACCGTGAATGCGGTTCAACCTGCCTTACAGGTTTGCAGCACTTTGTCAGAGAATATAAGTGCGATGTCGGTTTTGCCTTTGACGGTGATGCGGACAGAATGTTGGCAGTTGACGAAAACGGTGAAGTTGTTGACGGTGACAAAATCATTGCAATTTGCGCAAAAGATATGAAAGAACGCGGAGTTCTCGACTCTGACACGGCTGTTGTAACCGTTATGAGCAATATGGGCTTTTTTGAGTTCTGCAAAAATAACGGTATCAATGTCGAAACAACAAAAGTCGGTGACAGATACGTTCTTGAGAATATGAAAGAAAACAATTATAAAATCGGCGGTGAACAGTCAGGTCACGTCATTTTCTTTGATTATGCATCAACGGGTGACGGACAGCTTACGGCTATTCAGCTTCTTGCTGTTATGAAGCGTACAGGCAAGAAACTTTCTGAACTTGCTGCAGAGATGACTGTTTTCCCACAGGTGCTTATCAATGTGCGTGTTTCGCAGATGGGTAAAGCACGTTATAATAACGATATAGAAATCAAAAAGGCAATCGAAAGCGCCGAGCGTGAGCTTGGTGAAAACGGCAGAGTGCTTGTCCGTGTTTCAGGCACGGAGCCTCTTGTGCGTGTAATGCTTGAAGGCAAGGATGAAGCAAAAATAAAACTCCTTGCAGAAGAGATTGCCGAGGTAGTTAAAGAAAGACTTATTTAATTGGAGGATGTCAAAATGAGAATTGCGGACGGCTGGAAAGATTATGAACTGCTCGACTGTTCAGATGGCGAAAAACTTGAACGCTGGGGTAATGTTATACTCATTCGTCCCGACCCTCAGGTAATATGGCAGACTCCCCGTAAGCATCCTTTGTGGAAAAACGCTCACGCACGCTACAACCGTTCATCTTCGGGAGGCGGTCACTGGGAAGTGCTCAAAAAAACTCCCGATGCGTGGCGTATTGATTATGGTGAGTTGAGTTTCAATGTCAAAACAATGGGATTCAAGCACACGGGACTCTTCCCCGAACAGGCAGTCAACTGGGACTATACAGCTGAGCTTATCAAGAACGCAGGCAGACCGATAAAGGTTCTCAACCTGTTTTCCTATACAGGCGGTGCAACCGTTGCTTGTCTTAAAGCAGGTGCGCAGGTTGTCCATGTTGACGCTTCAAAGGGTATGGTTGCGTGGGCAAAGGAAAATGCCGTTGTATCAGGTGTCAGTGACAAACCTGTCAGATGGATTGTTGATGACTGCATAAAGTTCGTTCAGCGTGAAATCCCCAGAGGCAATAAGTACGATGTCATCATTATGGATCCTCCGTCATACGGCAGAGGTCCGGGCGGTGAAGTGTGGAAGCTTGAGGACGAAATTTACGACTTTGTTGATTTGTGCTCAAACGTACTTTCCGATGATCCGCTTATGGTGCTTATCAATTCATACACAACGGGACTTTCTCCTGCAGTTATGGAATATATTTTAGGTTCAATCATCACTCCGAAGTTTGGCGGTAAGCTTTCCTGCAGCGAAATCGGATTGCCCGTCACACAGACAGGAATGGTGCTTCCGTGCGGAGCATCCGCAATATGGCAGAGGTAATTATGGACGATAAAATTATCATAAAATTTGATAATGTGTCATTTGCCTACGAGGCAAGTGAAGAGGATACAGCCGCCACACAAGTTGTGGATGGCTTTAACCTCTGTGTGCCTGAAGGTCAGTTTCTTGCTGTTTTAGGTCATAACGGATGCGGCAAGTCAACTATCGCCAAGCTTATCAACGGCATACTTGTGCCGTCATCGGGCAAGGTTACGGTTGACGGACTGGACACATCTGACGATGAAAAGGTAACTGACGTACGCCGTACCGTCGGTATGGTTTTTCAGAATCCTGACAATCAGATTGTCGCAACAATAGTTGAGGATGATGTAGCTTTCGGTCCCGAAAACCTCGGTGTGCCTCCGTATGAAATCCGTCAGCGTGTTGACGATGCTCTTAAAGCGGTCGGAATGTATGAGTTCCGTGACCGTGAGCCTCACCGTCTTTCAGGCGGACAGAAGCAGCGTGTTGCAATCGCAGGTATTATTGCGATGAACACAAAATGCATTGTTATGGATGAGCCGACAGCTATGCTTGACCCTCACGGCAGGCAGGAGGTTATGGACACCATACAGATGCTCAACAAAGAGCGTGGAATAACTGTAATCCTTATCACTCACTACATGGACGAGGCAGTTAAAGCTGACCGTGTCGTAGTTATGGATAAGGGTGAGATTGTGCTTGACGGTGTGCCGCGCGACGTGTTTAAAAATGTCGAACAGTTAAAGTCGCTCGGTCTCGATGTACCGCAGGCTACAGAACTTGCATACAGATTAAGAAAAGCAGGACTCAACATCCCCGACAACATTCTTGACGAAAACGAATGTGCTGAGGCGATTCTTGCTGCATTGGAGGTGAAGTGATGCCGATACTTTCAGCAAAGGGCGTTACTCATCTTTATAATAAGGGAACGCCGAGCCAGTCAAAGGCTATTTATGATATAAATATTGATATTGAAGAAGGGGAGCTTGTCGGTATTATCGGCCATACAGGCTCAGGTAAAAGTACCCTTGTTCAGCATTTTAACGGTATTCTGAAACCCGAAGAGGGCAGTATTATCGTTGACGGTAAGGATATCTGGGCAGATAAAAAAGCTACACGTGAAGCACGCTTTAAAGTCGGTCTTTGCTTCCAGTATCCCGAATATCAGCTTTTTGAAGAAACAGTTTATAAAGATATATCCTTCGGTCCTAAAAATATGGGGCTTTCCGAAGATGAAATACAGAAAAGAGTTCTTCTTGCGGCAGAATATGTCGGGCTAAAAAAAGAACTCCTCGAAAAATCTCCGTTTGACCTTTCAGGCGGTGAAAAGCGCCGTGCTGCCATTGCAGGTGTTATTGCTATGCAACCGAAGGTTCTTATTCTTGACGAGCCGACAGCAGGTCTTGACCCGAAGGGCAGAGACAAGATTCTTGATATGATCAAGTCTTATCGTGAAGGAACGGGCAGTACAGTCCTTCTTGTTTCTCACAGTATGGAGGACGTTGCAAAAATCGCAACAAAGGTACTTGTTATGAACAATTCCCGTGTAGAAATGTACGGCACGGTTGAAGAGGTTTATTCACACAGTGCCGAGCTTCGTGAAATCGGACTTAATATTCCGCAGGTTTCAAGGATTTTTGAAATTCTGAAGGAAAAAGGCTGTGATTTAGGTTCAGCCTATACTGTCGAAAAAGCGGCAGAGATAATCCTCTCAAAGGGAGGTGTCGGTGTATGATTAAAGATATAACAATCGGTCAGTATTTTATCGGCAACTCCATTCTGCACAGACTTGATGCAAGGATGAAGATTATCCTCACTCTCGCATTTATCGTCTCGATTTTCATCTGCAAAAGCTTCCCGGCACTTGCACTTATGGTTTTATTCACTTTTGCAGTTGTGCTTATTTCAAAGGTTCCCGTTAAAATGGTGCTTAAAAGTATAAAGCCGATTGCAATTATTGTATTGTTTACTTCAATTTTAAATATTTTCTACATCAAGGGCGGAACTCCGCTTATTGACTGGAAATTTATTCACATCACATCAAACGGTGTGTTTACTGCAATTTTTATGGCGATCAGAATTGTCTGCCTTGTTGTAATCAGTTCAATGCTGACTTACACAACAACACCGACGATGCTCACGGATGCTATTGAAAAACTGCTTTCACCGTTAAAGGTTTTCAAAATTCCCGTTTCAACACTTGCAATGATGATGACACTTGCGCTGAGATTTATCCCGACGCTTATCGACGAAATCGACCGTATCACCAATGCACAGAAGGCGAGAGGTGCAAACCTTCATGACGGTACTCTTATTGAAAGAGTCAAGGCACTTGTTCCGATAATTGTTCCGCTTTTCGTTTCATCAATCAGACGTGCTTATGAGCTTGCAGATGCAATGGACTGCCGTTGCTACACGGGCGGACCGGGCAGAACAAGAATGAAGCAGATGAAATTCCACGCGCGTGATTTTATCGCACTTTTCGTTATGGCTTTGGTTATTGCAGGTATCATTGTGCTTAACATTTATTTCAAGGCGGTGCTTGTCAGATGAGAAATCTGCTTTTACGCCTTATGTATGACGGCTCGTCGTTCCACGGCTGGCAGGTACAGCCTAACGGAATAACCGTTCAGGAAACTCTGCAGAATGCGGTTGAACAGATACTCGGTGTACGTGAGAATGTAACAGGCTGCAGCCGTACTGACGCAGGTGTTCACGCAAATGATTTCTGTTGCAATATCAGAACAGAAAACGAAATTGACTGCTACCGTCTGCAGGGGGCGCTCAATGCTGTTCTTCCTGACAGTATCTGTGTGAAATCTGTCGAAGAAGTTCCGCTTGATTTTCACGCAAGATACGATTGTGTTTCAAAACAGTATGTTTACAGAGTGTGGAACGCAAGTTATAAAAATCCGTTTCTCACCGCTAACGCGTGGCATTATAAAAATAAGATTGACGAATCTTTTCTGAATGAGCAGGCGCAGGCCTTTGTCGGCACACACGACTTTTGCGGCTTTTGTTCCGCAGGTAGTACGGTTGAAGATACTGTGCGCACGGTTAAATCTTTCACAGTCAGCCGTGACGGTGAGGAAGTAAGATTCACTGTCGAAGCAGACGGATTTCTTTACAATATGGTGCGTATAATGGTAGGTACGTTAATAGAAATTTCAGAAAATAAAATAGAAAAAGACAAACTTAGTGATATAATAGAAAATAAGGACAGAAAACTTGCGGGCAGGACAGCCCCTCCGCAGGGACTCTATCTTAATAAAGTGAATTATGGGGAGGATTAATGTGCAAGAAAATAAAAAGCGAATAAAATTATTGAGTGGTAAGACCGGACGAATTGTTTCAATAATTCTTGTTGTTGTATTAGCGTTGCTTTTGGTTTTTACAGCTGCGCAGACCTTCGGCAGAATGACAATCCGTAGTATGGCGGACAATGTAAAGGCTTATTTTATCAGTCTCGGTGCAGGGGACGGTTACCCCTACAATATAGATGCGTTCAGCGTAGAAGATTTAAGAATCAATAATTCAAATCTCCATATTCTTACCGATACAAAAACCACGGTGCTCAATCAGACTGCAAAAGAGATTATGCCCCGTGAACATAAATATCTGAATCCTGCGATGAAAATCAAGGACTCAAAGCTTATCGTGTATGACCTCGCATCAGCACAGTACCGTTTGCAGACAGGCTCTGAAATAACTCGCGAGGCTGAAGCTTCGGGAAAAATTACAGCAGCTGCACTGGGTAAAAGCGGTAACTACGCACTCGGAACTTACGGTAACAGTACACAATCCGTACTTACGGTTTATAATAACAGAAATGAAGAGATTTTTATCTGGAATTTCAAAACCGAAAGAATTACAGATATTTCTCTTTCAGATAACGGTAAATATGCCGCCGTTTCGGTAATTGATGCCGCCGACGGAAAGATAAATTCTAAGCTTTATGTTTTTGAATTCAAATCTGAGGAATATGTTGCCTGTCATGAATATGCAGATACAACAATAGTTAAAGTTGATTACATAAAGAGCAATAACATTCTTGTAATCGGCAACAATATCCGTTCTTACATAAAGAATAACAAAGACAGAAAAGATGATGTTGAGTTTGGTGCAAATGTTGTGTATAATTCCTGCGTTACACCAAAGGGCAGAAATGCAATTGTTCTTTCAAGATACGGCAGTGCATCTCTTTCAGAACTCACTGTGTATTCCAATAAGAATAAAAAACAGTTCGAACTGGAATTTGATAAAGAGATGAAATGGGTGGACTGTGATGAAAAATATACTGCTGTACTTTTTGATCACGAAGTCAGAACTTTTAACAAAAAAGGCAAACAGATCGGCAGCATATCATTTAACGGCGAACCTGTGAGGGTTGCTGTTGACGGTTCAAAAACTTATGTTTTAACAACTTCGGGTCTATACTGCTTTAATACCCGAGGAACAGAATGAATGAGGTGATATTTTGGCAGAATATATTATTGATATCATTTTGGCGGTAATTTTTCTTGCACTGACAATCAAGTATTTCACAAAAGGATTTGCTAAAACAATACTTAATTTTGTCGCATTTTTTCTTTCAATTGTACTTGCACGAAGCGTTTCAGGTGCGGTAACTGATTGGGTTTTCAGCAATACTAAACTTTTTTCAGGTACGGAGCGTTACATAGCAAAACTCATAATTACGGTTGTGTGCTTTGTGGTTCTTTCCTTCCTTCTCAACTGGGCAGTTTCAATTATTAACAAATTCTTCAAGCTTCCCGTGCTCAAACAGGCAAATAAACTCCTTGGAGGACTTCTCGGTGCTCTGTGCGGCGCGATAGTTGTAATCATTCTCAGCTTCACTTTACAGATTGCATCTCACGTTGTTTACAAAGCAGAGTTTGTTAACGCAGTTGAAAATTCGGTAATCGTTCAGACCGTTCTCTCGGATGAAAAAGTGCTCGAAGGCATAGAAGCTTTGAAATAAAGGAGAAAAAAGTTATGTTTAAAGATTTATTTAAAAATTGGAATACAATTCCTAACTGGATTTCATTTGCAAGAATCATTATGGTGCCCATTTTTGCAGTATTGTTCTTAAACGAAGAGATTGTTTGGGCAGTATTCGTTCTCTTCCTTTCAGGTTTTTCAGATTTTATCGACGGTAAAATCGCACGTAAGTTCAATCAGGTAAGTGAACTCGGCAAAATGCTTGACCCTGTTGCGGACAAGCTTACACAGATGACAATCGCAGTTCTTCTTTATGTCAAGTTCAACTCAAGTGATGTTGAACTTGTAAAGACATTCAGCTGGATTTTCCTTGTGTTTATCATCAAGGAATTTGTTATGGTAGCGTTTGGTGTGTTTATGGTTGCTATCGGTCTTCAGCCTTCAGCAGCAGAGATTTACGGTAAAGCGGCAACCTTCGTATTCTATGCGGTTATGCTTTTACTCTTTGCGTTTGCGCCCGATGTCGGTGCATTCCGTACGCTCTGGACAATACCGGAGGCTCTCCTTCTTGTCCTCGTTGCTGTTTCGGCGGTTCTTACCATTGTTGCATTTGTAAGCTATCTGCCGACAACTTACAGACAGTTCAAGGAGAAGTATTTTAACAAGAAGTAATGGCGCAGACCAGAAATTTTAGGAGATAAATATGAAACAAATTATGTGCAGCAAATGCGGCATAAGACCTGCAGTGATTTTTATGACCCGTATGGAGGGTGACAAAAGCTCAAAGCAGGAGGGCTTGTGTCTTAAATGTGCGATGGAGTCCACGGGTCCTATCAAGCAGATGATGGAAAATATGGGTATCACCGAGGACGACTACGAGGCAATGAGCGAACAGTTCGGTGCCATGATGGGTATGGGCGACAACGGTGAAGGATTTGAGCCGGGCGGTGTTCCGACATTCCCGTTTATGCAGAACTTTATGCCAAAACAAGAAGATGACGGCACACAGTTCACAGATGTGGACGAAGAGCCGAAGGGTAATACATCAAAAAAGAAAAAAGGCGAAAAGAACCATAAAAAGAGAAAGTTCCTTCCGCTTTACTGTACAAACCTTACTCAGAAGGCGCGTGACGGCAAAATTGACAGAATCATCGGCAGAGACAACGAAATCTATCGTGCGATTCAGATTCTTTGTCGCCGTTCAAAGAACAATCCCTGCCTTATCGGTGAACCGGGTGTCGGTAAAACCGCTATCGCAGAAGGTCTTGCTTTAAGAATCGCAAGCGGTGATGTTCCCGCAAAACTCGCAAACAAAGAAATTCACCTTCTCGACCTCACATCACTTGTTGCAGGAACACAGTTCCGCGGTCAGTTTGAAGGCAGAGTAAAAGGCCTTGTTGAGGAAGTAAAGAGTGAAGGTAACATCATTCTCTTTATTGACGAGGTTCACAACCTTGTAGGCACAGGCGGTGACTCTGAGGGTGCGATGAATGCGGCAAACATCCTGAAGCCTGCTCTTTCAAGAGGCGAGGTTCAGATTATCGGTGCAACAACCTTCACAGAGTACAGAAAATATATCGAAAAAGATGCTGCTCTTGAAAGACGACTTCAGCCTGTTAAGGTTGAAGAACCGTCAATCGAAGACACTTACAATATGCTTGTCGGCATCAAGAGTTACTATGAAGATTACCACAAGGTACAGATCAGTGACCACCTTGTGCACACTGCAGTAACACTTTCTGAACGTTTTATCAACGACAGATTCCTGCCCGACAAGGCAATCGACCTTCTCGACGAGGCTTGCACTTGTGCAAACCTTCGCAACAAGAATATCAGCGAATACGAGAACAAGCTTAATCAGAAAGCAGACCTTATTATCCGAGAACAGGCTCTTATGGAAGAGACCGAGAATCCCGATTACGAGGCTATTGCAAAGGTTAAGGCTGAGCTTATTCAGTGCGAAACACGCATCAATCAGCTTATTCCGCTTGTTGAGAATTCTCCCGTAACAGAGGAGGATCTTGCAAGAGTTATCCAACTCTGGACAGGCATCCCTGCACAGAAGATTGTCGAAAGCGATCTTCGCAGACTTGCTGACCTTGATAAGAAGCTCAAAGCAAAAATCATCGGTCAGGACGAAGCTGTTGATGTTGTGTCAATGGCAATCCGTCGCGGCAGAATTCAGATAAGCCCCAGACGCAGACCTTCATCATTTATCTTTGTCGGCCCGACAGGCGTAGGTAAAACCGAGCTTGTAAAGCAGCTTGCAAATGAACTTTTCGATACTCCGGAAACTCTTATTCGTCTTGATATGTCCGAGTTTATGGAGAAACACTCTGTCTCAAGAATTATCGGCTCACCTCCGGGTTATGTCGGTTATGACGAGGCAGGTCAGCTTACCGAAAAAGTCCGTCGTAAGCCTTACTCAGTTCTTCTCTTTGATGAGATTGAAAAGGCTCATCCCGATGTAATGAATATTCTTCTTCAGATTCTTGACGAGGGAAAAATCAACGATGCACAGGGCAGAACGGTAAGTTTTGAAAACACTGTTATTGTTATGACATCTAACGCAGGCAGCAGTCGCGGAGAGGGTGCACTCGGCTTCGGCAAGACAAAGGGTGACGCAAGTCGTGACAGAGCAATGAAGGCCCTCAAGGATTTCCTTCGTCCTGAATTCATCGGCAGAATTGATGAAATTGTTGTTTTCAACGACCTTGATGAAGATGCGTTCAAAAAGATTGCAGTTCTTATGCTCGACGAATTCAAGGGTCCGATGCAGGATAAGGCAATAAGCTTCTCCTACACTGACGAAGCAGTTGAGTTCCTTGCCAAGAAATCTGTGGGTGGCTCAAGAGGTGCCCGTGACCTTCGCAACGAAATCCGTCGCAGGGTAGAGGACAAAATTGCAACAAAGATTATCGACAGTATCGACAATCCCGTAACCTCAATCACGGTAGATGTTGAAGAAGACGAAATCGTGCTTAAATAAGATTAAACAAGGCTGCCGTAACAGGTAGCCTTGTTTTGGTATTATTGACTTTTGACAGATCGTTGAGTATAATATAATTTAGTAATTGTTCGAATAAATTTAGGATGGTTGTGACTATGGAAAGAATAATTGTCCGTGACATCACTTTAAATCAGAATAGAGTCGAATATATCGTAGAAATGACAGAGGGGATAGCGGGAGCTTTTAATAAACCTTTTGAGTATTGGATTGAGTATAATGAAAATATTGGATCTGTTCCCAAAAGTATTGCGATTATCCCGTTTGTATGCAATCTATTGCCTGTGGTATGGGTAGCTGATGCAGAGCTGCAGGTGCCGGAAATCGATGAAGATTTTTTAAATTCCCTTGAAAATACAAAAAAAGCATACATAAATATGTATCAGAACATTGATTTTAAGGGAAAGCTTATTGCCGAAAAAATTGTTAAGAACGAAAAGACATTTAAAAACCAAAAACGAAAAGCAACGGCATTTTTCTCAGGTGGTGTAGATTCATGGGCAACGTTGGTATCTCATATCGGCGAAGACGATCTTGATCTTGTGACAATCTGGGGATCAGACGTAAAACTTGATGATGAAGAATCGTGGGAAAGGGTTAGAAAATACACAATCAATGTTTCGGACAAATTAGGTTTAAAGTCTGTATTTATCCGAAGCACATTCAGAGAAAGTCTGAATTATCCGTTTCTTGACGATCTTATCAATGGAAAAGTGCACAACAACAGCTGGTGGTATTTTATTCAGCACGGAATTGCACTTATCGGTCACGTTGCACCTTATGCATATCTTAATAATATTGATACACATTATATTCCGGCATCATATTCAAGCAAGGATTTGGCTAATAAGATAGCTTCATATAAGACTATTGACGAAACACTCAGCCTGGCGTGGTGCAATGTGATTCATGATCAGTTTGACTTGGTCAGGATTGAAAGAGTGAAGAAGATTCTTGATTGGCATAAGGAAACAGGTGAGGATGTACAGATAAGAGTTTGCTACAGCGAAAGTGCAAACGGAAAAAACTGTTCACATTGCGAAAAATGTTACAGAACAATTCTTGAAATATTATCATTTGATTGTTCACCAGAGGATTTTGGTTTCGATTTTTCTATAAAAAGCATTCCTGAAATGCAGTTATATCTTTATGAAAATCATAAACGCATCTTTGGTGATAAATTTTCGTACAAATATTCCTGTTACTCTAATATGATTAAAAACATATCTGATAACAAAGAAACACTTCAAAAATCAGGTAAGTTTGATTATCTTGAGTGGATTCTTGATGCTGAGAATGTGCAGAGTCTCAAGAAACTGAAATATGTAAGAGAATACAGAATGAAAACAAAAATCTATAAACTTCTTCACAGGTAATTGATATGAAAAAATTGCTCGTTAGAATAATTGAATATTTTATTCTCTTCATAAAAAAAATACAAAGATTTTATTGGAAAACGACCGATATTTACTATGTAAAAAAATATGCTCCTCCCATAGTTAAGGGTATTGAGGAAACGATTGATGTTATAATCAGCAACAGGGTTTCCGTTAGCAGATACGGTGATGGAGAAATGAAACTGATTAACAACAGAAACATTTCCTTTCAGGAGGCATCACCGTTTGTAAGGGATAAGTTGATTGAAACTCTTTCAAGTGACGAAAAAGGACACATTGTTTGTGTTTGCGATGTTTTTGGTGAGGATATCAACAGTCCTAATCCTGAATTTTGGAAAGAGATGTTGTACAGATACAGAAGAATAATGTATAAACATATGATTCAGGGCAAGACATACTACCACGCAGGTATAACAAGACCTTACATAGGCAATAAGAATCATGAAGAAGCAATACGCTGTATCAATAAAATGAAAAAAATCTGGGAAGGTAGAGATGTGCTTTTGATTGAAGGCGTTTACAGCCGTGTTGGTGTTGGCAATGATCTTCTGGACAATGCTAAATCTGTAAAAAGAATCTTAGGTCCTGAACGGGAAGCTTTTTCCAAATACGATGAAATAATAAAAACAGCTTCAGGGTTAAATAAAGATACTTTGATTCTTATTGCTTTGGGTCCGTGTGCAACTGCTATGGCGTATGATCTTCATAAACTTGGTTTCCAAGCGGTTGATATCGGTCATATAGATATTGAGTACGAATGGACGCTTGCAGGCTCAACGGGTAAGGATAAAATCAGGAATAAGTACTGCAATGAGTCGGGCGTAGCAATGACCGAGGAAGAAAAGAATTATACCGATGAACTTTATGAATCGCAGATAATGGTAAAAATTATTTAAAGTGTTGTTAAAGGAGTGAAATCAATGTCGCAGAACGAAACAATAATTAAAATCAAAACATTCTGCGCATTGCTTTTAGCGTCGCCGACGCGTTTTGCTGATTTATTAAGAAGGAATCTACAGATTCTTTTAAATAAAATAGACTCAAGTAAAAGAAAAGAACCTTGCATTTTCCTTATCGGCACACCGGAATACGGCAATCTTGGTGATCAGATAATTGCTGTTGCCGAGCTTCGTTTTCTGCATGATTTTTATCCGGATTATAAAGTCAGAGAATTTACACATGAGAAGCTGCTTAAAGATAAAAATTGCCGGTTGCTCTTGTCTCAGATCAATAAGAACGATTTGATTTTTTTGCAGGGTGGCGGCAATCTCAACGACATATATCTCAATTGTGAGCGGATTCGCAGAACCGTTGTTTCAAAATGTCCGGACAACAAAATTGTTCTTTTCCAACAATCGATTTCTTTTTCTGATACAGAAAAGGGTAACGCAGTTAAGGCTGAGACCTGCAGAGTTTATAACAATCATAAAAATTTTACAATTATTGCAAGAGAAGAAAAAAGCTATGCTGTTGCAAAGGAAATTTTTCCGCAACTCGACGTTATCAAATATCCTGATATGGCAACTTATCTTTTTGGCAAGTTACCGATTTCTGATAAGAAGCGAGCAGGTGTCCTGATATGCATACGGGATGATATGGAAAAATTTTATTCCGACAGTCAGGTTGCTTTGATGCTCGATGTATTAAAAAATGAGAATAACCTGGATTTTACAGATACAAACATTCACCGTGTTGTAACTCCGGAAAAGAGACTTGAGGAAATTACCGCTTTGCTCAACAAATTTTCCTGTCATAAAGTTGTAGTAACTGACCGTTTCCATGGAGTGATTCTTTCAATCCTTTCAGGAACACCTTGCGTTGTGCTCCGTTCAACGGACCATAAAATAGTTGACGGTGTGAAATGGTTCAAGGATTATAACGGTGTTTATTATGCCGACAACATTGCAGATGTGCCTGCTCTTGTTGAAAAAGCAAAGAGTCCGGATAATTTTAAAATTCCTGATTTTACTCACTATTTTGAAGAAATGCACAAAAAACTCAACATATAATTTAAACGGTGTGAAAAGTTTCAGCTTTTCACACCGTTGTTTATTTTACATCTATTTCAATGAATCTGGGTATATCTCTTTCAGCTATGCTGTAAACACCTGCGTACTCTCCTTTGAAAAGAACGGATATCTCATTTTCACCTGCGGACAAGCTGAATGTTTCGTCCATATCCCCTTTATCAATTCCTGTAAGAGCAGGGGACTTGAGCAGACCGCCTTTAACGTTGTCAATATCAATCGCACCGATCGTAACTTCAGCTTCAGCGTCACTGTAAATGTTAAGTACACATTCAATATAAACACTGTCACCCTCCGTGTAAAAGTCGACAAAATAACTTTTATCACTGTTATCAAGTATAACGGTGCTGTTTTTGTCTACGCACGAACAAAGTGATGTGAGCATAAGAATCAAAAATATAACCGAAAAAATACGTTTCATATAATCACCGCTTCACAGTATACAATATTTCGTAAGAGTTGTCAAAATCGACATTTTTCGGTTGACAAGCGTATAAAAAAACAGTAAAATATGAAATTGAGTTTCAGTTTCATATTCGGAGGTGTAGATATGGAAATTTCATATAATACAAAGCAAGGCGAATTGATTTTGAATATTTTAAAGTCTGAGGCAGGCAAGCATTTTACTGCCGATGATATTATCAGACTTTCTGAAAATAAAGGTAAAAAGGTAGGCAAGGCAACTGTCTACCGTCATCTTGATAAGCTTATCCGTGCAGGTGAAGTGCGCAAGTATGTTATTGAAGAGGGCACAAGTGCCTGCTTTGAATATATAGGCAAGTCACATTCCTGTCATTCGCACTATCATCTTAAATGCTCGACCTGCGGTGAACTGTTGCACGTTAAGTGTGAGTATCTTGACGAGGTATCTTCACACATTTCAGGACATCACGGTTTTGAAATCAGACCCGAAAAAACGGTGCTTTACGGCATTTGCAAAAATTGCAGGGAGGCAGAAAATGTTTAAAAAAATACTGTCTCTTTTTCTTGCGACGGTGCTTTTGTGTCTGCTTTTTGCAGGGTGTGGTGTGCAACATCCCGAAAGTGACGGCAGACTGACTGTTGTTACAACAATCTTTGCTCCGTATGACTTTGTGCGACAGATTGTCGGTGACAAAGCAAATGTGGTAATGCTTTTACCGCCGGGTGTTGAAAGCCATTCCTATGAGCCGACACCGTCGGATATTATAAAAATCGAAAATGCCGATATTTTCTTTTATGTCAGCGAAAACACGGAAACCTGGGTAACGCAGATACTGTCTTCAATTAAAAATACGCAAGTTGAAACTGTGAATATTGCCGAAGGTATAGGTATCGAAATTCACGAACACAATCATTCACATCACAATGAACATACAGAGGATTGTCAGACAGACGAACACATTTGGACAAGCCTTTCGTATTCTGCACAAATGGTTGAATATATCGGTGATAAGCTCTGCGAAAAAGACAGCGCAAATGCGTCTCTTTACGGTCAGAATGCCGATAAGTACCGTGAGGAAATATTGAGTCTTAAAGATGATTTTGATTCACTTGTCGCATCTTCAAAGCGCACAGAAATTGTATCGGGTTCGCGCTTTGCAATGAAAAACTTCACATCGGAATACGGAATAGAATTTACTGCGGCATTTGATTCGTGTGTCGATAATACCGAGCCCAGTGCAGCTGTAATGGCAAAAATAATTGATAAAATAAATTCGGATTCACTTCCCGTAATTTTTCACGAAGAACTTACCGAACCGAAAATTGCACGAGCTGTTTCTATTGAAACAGGTGCAAAAATGTTGCTTCTTCATTCGTGCCACAATGTCTCGGCAGACGAAATGGAAAGAGGGGAGACTTATCTTTCACTGATGCAGCAGAACTATAAAAACTTAAAGGAGGCGCTGAACTGATGAGTATGATTTCCTGTGAAAAAGTTTATATGAATTACGACTCAACCAAAGCGGTCAACGGCGTCACCTTCAGTGTTGAACAAGGGGACTTCCTTTGTATCGTCGGTGAAAACGGCACGGGTAAAAGTACACTTCTTAAAGGTATCCTGGGGCTTCAGAAGCTGAATTCGGGAACAATAGTTTTCTCAGGTATTACCAATCGTGAAATCGGTTATCTTCCGCAGAGAACTGACGTGCAGAAGGACTTTCCTGCGAGTGTACGCGAGGTAGTTCTCAGCGGCAGACAGACTAAAGGTTTCCGACTTTTTTATACTCAGAATGACAAAAAAATTGCCCGTCAGAATATCGGACTTATGGGTATCGAGGATATTAAGAATAAGCCTTTTAATGAACTTTCGGGTGGTCAGCAGCAGCGCGTACTGATGGCACGTGCCTTGTGCGCAACCCAGAAGCTTCTGCTTCTTGATGAGCCGACAACAGGTCTTGACCCGTTTGTAACAGCTGAGCTTTATAAACTTATCTCACACCTTAACCGTGATCACGGTGTCACAGTTATAATGGTTACTCACGATATAAGGAATTCCGTAGAATATGCCAATAAAATTCTGTCTATGGAACATGACGGTGATTTCTTCGGAACAACTCAGGAGTATATGCAGACAACCGCAGCAAAACGTATTTTCGGAGGTGGACGCAATGCTTGACACCTTTTTTCAGATGTTTGAATATACCTTTATGCTTCGTGCAATAATCGTCGGCGTACTGGTTGCACTTTGTTCTGCTTTGCTTGGTGTAACGCTTGTTCTTAAGCGTTATTCGATGATAGGTGACGGACTTTCGCATGTCGGATTCGGTGCATTGTGTATAGCTCTTGCAATGAATGTTGCACCGTTGTCTGTGTCAGTGCCTGTTGTTGTGATTGCAGCATTTTTACTGCTTCAGATAAGCGAAAACAGTAAGATAAAGGGTGATGCAGCAATTGCACTCATCTCAAGCACGGCACTTGCAGTCGGAGTTATTGTCACGTCAATGACTACGGGTATTAATTCCGATGTCAACGGCTATATGTTCGGAAGTATACTTGCAATGAGTGATACTGATGTTTTAGTCAGCATAATTCTTTCGGTTGCAGTTCTCGTTCTTTATGTTGTTTTTTACAATAAAATTTTCGCAGTTACATTTGACGAAAGCTTTGCACGTGCAACGGGTACAAAGACAAAAACTTACAACACACTCGTTTCTCTCCTGACAGCAATCACAATTGTCATCGGTATGCGCATAATGGGTGCAATGCTTATTTCAAGCCTTGTCATTTTCCCTGCACTGACATCAATGCGTGTGTGCAGGTCTTTCAGAAACGTAGTTGTGACTTCCGCAATAGTATCTGTTGTATGCTTTTTTGTCGGATTGTTTATATCCTTTGCATACTCAATGCCTGCAGGCGCAAGTGTTGTAGCAGTCAATGCAGCTGCTTTTCTCGGTTTTTCTCTTGCAGGAATGATTAAGAGAAAAATATCATAAAATATTTTTTGAGGTGATAGTATGAAAGAACTTAACATAAGAGAGGTTAAAGAAAACCTTGTTAAAATGATTTCAGATGATTGGGCGCTCGTTTCTGCCGCTGACGGTGATAAGTGGAATACAATGACAATCAGCTGGGGCGGAGTAGGTGAGCTCTGGGGTAAGGATGTTGTTTTTGCATTCATCCGTCCGCAGAGATATACAAAAGAGTTTATGGATAAGAGTGACTATTTCACAGTCAGCTTTTTTGCAGACGGATACAAGGATGCACTTAAACTCTGTGGTACAAAATCGGGCAGAGATTGTGATAAAGCAAATCTTGCAGGACTTACAGCAGAATACGACGGTGAAGCCGTTTATCCTGCAGAGGCAAAGCTTGTTATAAAGTGCCGTAAAATTGCCGTACAGAAAATGGATAATACAGGCTTTATCGATCCGTCAATCGAAACGAATTATAAGTCAGGGGATTATCATTTTATCTACATTGGTGAGATAGAAAAAGTACTTGAAAAATAATTTAAAAAATTTTCAAAAAAGTGTTGACAAACCCATAAACCCGTAGTATAATAGTCAAGCGTTCGAGAGTGAATGAGCTCTCAACAGTCGGTGTTTATGGCGAAGAGGGTCCACCCGTTCCCATACCGAACACGGTAGTTAAGCTCTTCTGTGCTGAAAATACTTGGCGGGCAGCCGCCCGGGAAGATAAGGCGATGCCGACATAATTAAGCAACCACTCAATCGAGTGGTTGCTGTTTTTTTATATTGATAGCATAAAAAATGTCTTGCAGTTTTTCTGCAAGACATTTTTGTTTGGTTACTTAATTACTTTAGCAACAAGTTCGTTCATCATTTTAAAAATAAATTCCGTAATCTTCTCAAGTATATCAAAGATTGTGTCTGCTGTTGTGTGAGCAACTGCTTCTTCAGTAAGCGGTATGAGCTTTGCATTGTCGTAATCGTAAGTCATAAACTGTGGATACTGTTCGTTATCATAAACTGTAAGCTGTTTTTCACTTGTTGCAAGCCACATAATAAAGTCTGTGCTCTCACCATACGGGTAATCAACATGACCCATATCACGGAAGAACCAGGTCTGATCGGGAAGCATACAGGTTGAAGCATCAATCTGATTGTCGGGTGAGATGTGATTATGATCTGACGTGATTTTCTGAACATAATCTTCACCGAGGGTTTCACCGAGCTTAGCGCATGTAGCACCGCCACTTGCGTATTCAGCATCAATGAGGTTATCTGTGTTGCTTACGGAAACTGACTCACTTATCGGAAGTGACGGCCAGTTGTACTGTGCAAGGATGTAAACGTTTGTGTCTTTCATAGCAGACTTAAGAAGGTTTTCTGCATTACACTGAACATTGTAGTGATATTCGTCAATTCTTTCAACGAGTTTATTACTTTCTGTACCGTTGAGCATACAAGCTTTTGCATCGAGGTAATTAATATCGGGAACAAGTGCCCAGAGACCCGGCATATGACCGAATATGGGGATGAGGAGCTCGTCGTATATTCTTTCTTTGAGATTATCTGTAATGCTGTTTGCAAAACTCTCAAGACCGCCGTTTACACCTGATTCTTCAAGCAGAACATCAAGATAGTCGATAACGTTTGTCCAGGTGTTGTCTCGTGTAAGAAGTGCAAGACGGTGCCAGAGCGCAGAAAGAGTGAGGCTGAAATCTGCAGAGAAGAGGCTGCCTACACAGGAAGTACCCTGGAATGCTGTTGAACACATGATGATTGTATCAAGGTCTTCACTGCCGTATTTGTAAAGGTAAGAGCAGGTAACCGTACCGCCCATACTGAATGCAGCAAGTGCGATTCTGTCATAGTCGCCCTCAGCCTTGATTTTTTCAATAAAAGCGTTAAGTCTGTCTGCGTGAACGAGAGGGTCTTTACGCCAGTCGTAGTTGAAGAAATATGTATTCTCAAGACCGAAAGTGTCGATACCAGCACGGACTGTTGCAAATTCGTTTGATTCACCTGCAACAAAAGGCTCTTCCTTACCTACAAGTGAGCAATCGAAAAGAGTGCCGTCTATGTCTTCTGCTGAGTCGCCGTTTTCGTCAAATGAGAGCGGACCGAAAACATCTTTAAGGGGGGGGAAGATTCCGTCAGCAAGTGCGTCATAATCGTTTGTCACAAGGAAAGCGAGCACGGGAGGCAGAACTTCAAAAACCATTTGTGTGATACTGTCTGATGTGGGAGGGAATGCTTGTTCACCGTTGCTGTATTTTAACGGGAAGGTATTCATACCGCTGACAACAATGAAAGCAGTTTTCGGTTCTGATGCAAAAGCAGGAACGCAAACCGCAAAAATCATTGCAACAGTCAGCACAATACTGATGACTGTTTTAAAAGTTTTTTTCATAAAATCATCTCCTTATTGCAATTTTAACACATATTTTGCCAAATGCAAATAAAATTCGTTCTTCTTTCTCTCTATTTTCAAAAATACCTTGATTTTCCTTTTAAAATACTTTATAATTGTTTCATAATATTGTGGTCAAGGAGGCCTACACAATGAAAAAGTTTAAGAGAATTTTTGCTATTGTACTCGCAGCAATTATGCTTATGAGTCTTGCTTCTTGTTCATTCACTGCAACTGAAGAGACAGATATCACAAACGATAACATCAAGATCGGTGTTCTCCTCAGCGGTGCAAAAGATTCAACAACAGGCATGTCAGGCGCAACAATGACAGCTATTAACGAGCTCCAGAGCGTAGGTTACGGTATTAATGACGATAAGTTCAGATATGCAGAAAACGTTGACCCGAACAACGCTGACGCTGCAGCTGAAGGTATCCAGTCACTTCTCAACTATGAATGTAATCTTGTTATCTGCTCAGATGCAGCTTATCTTGATGACATTGAAAAGATGGCAGCAGAAAACGAAAAGGTTAAGTTCCTTGTTTTCGGTGCTGAGAATGACGGCAAGAACATCTATGGCTACAATGCTAACATCACAGGCGCAAGCTACCTTGCAGGCATCGTTGCAGGTATGAAGGCTGCAGAGCTTAAGGTTCCGACAATCGGTTACCTTGCAAAGAGCGAAGCTGACCTCTCAAACCTCAATGCGTTCGCTATGGGTGCTAAGTCAGTAAACGCTGACGCAGCAGTTTCAGCAGTTATCGGTACAGACGCAGCAGCAGGTGTTGCAACACTCATCAAGAACGGTGCAGTTGTAATTGCATCTGATTACGAAGATGAAGCAATCGCTACTGCATGTGCAGACGGTAAGGTTTTCTTCTGCGGTTTCGGTTCAGAGACATACAAGGATGCAGAAACATTCCTTTGCGCTCCTGTTTACAACTTCACACAGTTCTACATCGATGTAATCAAGGCTATCGTTGACGATAAGGAGATTGCAGAGTTGGTAGGTGGCTATACAACAGGTGCTACATATCTTGCAGACATTAACGAAGCTCTTGCAGCAGAAGGCTCACAGGCAGCAGTTGACACTGCAGCTCAGGCAATCGCAGACGGTTCCCTCACACTTTCAGTAAGTGTTGACACTCCTGTTGAAAACGTTACACTCGTTAAATAATCATTAAAAATAAAATACGGTCGGTGAAAACCGACCGTATTTTTTATTGCTCTGAATTATTTGAATTTTTATATTCGTTGATTTTCTCCGCAACTGTTTCTTTTACGCTTACCGTTGTTTCTTTGATAAAGCGCTTGATTTTATTTGAACTCGTTTTCGGGAATTCACTGTCACGGATAACAACCTTTGAAATCTGCTTGTAAATCGGCAATTCGACACACGCCGCTTTAATGTTTTTCAGCACCTCAGCAGGTGTCTTTTTTTCTTCAAGGAAAACCTCAGCGGTAAGTGAGCTTTCGTTACCGTTTTCGTCCTGTTCACCGCTTACGACAACCTCATTGACATAATCGATGTCCTTGATGTAACCTTCAATTTCTTCGGGATAAACGTTTTTGCCGTTGTTAAGAACAATAACGTTCTTCTTTCTGCCCGATATTATTAACTGATCGTTTTCGTTGATATATCCGTAGTCACCTGTGTAGAACCAACCGTCTTTGAGCACTTCTGCCGTAAGCTCGGGTTTCTTATAGTAACCGATCATTACGATGTCACCCTTAACGCAGATTTCACCGATACCTTCTTCGTTCGGCTCATCAATTCTCCATTCGATGCACGGCAATTTAATGCCGACTGTTCTGAAGTCGTTGTACATATCGTGGTTAGCACATACAAGGGGAGAGCACTCTGTGATGCCGTAGCCGTTGATAATGTCAAAACCGATGTCATCAAAGAACTTTGCAATCTCAGGTCTTATCGGTGCACCGCCGCAAACGATTTTCTTGAGCTTACCGCCAAATGTCTCGTGAATGAATCCGAAATAATCACGACGCTTATCGATGCCCTGTGCACGCAATTCGTTGCTCTTTTCAACCATTGCATAGAATTGCTCTTCCATACCTTCTTTACGGATGTTTCGCATAATGCGTTTATAAATTGTCTCAGCAATTGCAGGTACAACATAAACATAAGACGGCTTGTAAATAACCATATTCTTTACGATTGCAGAAAGGCTCTCGTTGATGCAAAGCGTTGAATGATGGTGGAAAGATACGAGAATATCGCTGACAGCTTCATAGGTGTGATGATAGGGGAGAAGAGAAAGTCCCGTGTCATACACTGTAGAAACCATAAGACCGTAATAAACACTTGAAACGAGATTGTGTTCAGAAAGCATAACACCCTTTGAAGCACCTGTTGTACCTGAAGTGTATACAAGAAGCTTCAACTCATCAGACTCACTCTCTTCCGCAAGGAACGCAGAAGGGTCAAGTGTCTGTCCTGTTGCGAGTGCCCAATGGAATGAACGGAATCTGTTCTCGTTATCAAGTCTGTCAAAGCCGATGAAATACTTGATGTCTGCAAGCTCGTCTGCGTGACGCTTGAATATTTCCTCATACTTTTCATCGTAGAAAACAACGCTTGTCTCACTGTCTTTGAGAACATTGATAATGTCGTTCTCGGGAAGCTCCTTATCAATCGGAACGAACACACCCTTACTGCGCAATGCAGTCATATATGCAACAATCCAATTATAGGAATTTCCGCCTATACAAGCAATGTGCTTGTCAGAAAGACCTTCCGTATTAAGAAAAGCACCGAGGGAATTGACAGTTTCAACGAATTTCGCAAAGGTAACTTCGCGGATTTCTTCACCGACCTTGTATTTATACGCAATTTTATCTCCTGCATCATTTACTGCAAGTTCCATCATTTCCTTGATTGAAGAGAAAGGCTGAACTTCGTAAAGCGGATATTCATTGTTTTTCATAAAATCGCCTCCATATTCAGAATATGTTAAAATTATCACACAAAGCCGTTTTTTTGTCAAGAGAATTGCGAGGACAGATTGTAAACAAAAAATCAATAAATTGTGAATATGTAATTATTTTATCCAATTATTGTTACATTACTATTCTTGCTTTGTCACAGTATATGTATAAAACGGAGACAACTTCTCTTTTGTGAAGTGGCCTCCGTTTGCTTTCTTATTTTTTTGGTGTATACGGCTTTTGCTCGTCGGTTAAATCCATAAGAAAATCTAAACTTGTATTATAGAAATTAGCAAGAATCATAAGATTTTCAGTTGTGGGTAATAAATCACCGTTCTCATATTTTGAAATCATACTCTGCGGTATGCCTGTTTCCATTTGTACTTTTATTTGCGTATAATCATTTATTACTCGAATTAGTTTGATGTTTTTCATTATCAACACCTCTTATATTCAATTAAATCATAAAATATGCTTGACATTTATATTTGTTTTGAATATAATATGAATATGATGAATATTGTTAACAAAATACGATTAACATATATATCTTTTGCGTTGGTATCTTTGTTGATAGGCGCTGTCATTTATATTTTTTTAAGGCAAGGAACATATATTCATTTAATATTTAGTGAAGAAATTCTAAATGAAATATGTAGATTGCGTAATAGTATTTCTAATTTACCGATAATAAATTTTTTAAAATACTATTTTATTGATTTTTTGTGGTGTTTGGCACTGTGCTTTTCTTTGTTAGCGGTTACGGATTTCAGAAATCGTTTTTGTGTGTTAGTTTCAGTAATGGTTTCGGCATTGTTTGGTTTATTGTATGAATTGGCACAGCTTTTATCAATTGTTTCGGGAACTTTTGATTTTATCGATGTCACTATGTATATCGTAGCTTCACTTTGTGTGGCGATGATAAATATAAAAATAATAAAAAGGATGAATTAAAAATGAAAAAGTTTTTATCAATTTTATTGAGTATTGCGATGTTAGCAACATTTGCATTCTTTGCTGTTGCAAGCGGAGAAAACTCGGATGCTGATACTACACAGCCTGCAGGAGCAGCTTCCGATAGTGGGAATTCTGATACTCTCGGACAGTATAAAGTTGAGATAAAAGATGCGAGATTAACAAAGGACTATGAAAATAAACCTGCTGTTGTTGTTACATATGGATTTACAAACAATGCTGAGGAAGCGGCAGCTTTTGAATGGACTTTTGAAGATGTTGTATATCAGAACGGTGTAAGTCTTGAACATGCTTATATTCTTGTAGACGGTGATCCTTATAACGAAGCTAATCAAAGTAAGGAGATAAAAAACGGTGTAACTCTTGATGTCGAAGTAGCCTATGTACTTAACGACACTACAACAGATATTGAGGTTGAAGTTTCAGAACTTATCAGCTTCAGCGATGCGGTTGTAAGTCGTACTTTTTCTATTAAATAAAAAATAATAAAACAAAAATGCCCGAAAAAGGATAAAATCCAATTTCGGGCATTTTCGTTTGAAAGGGGAGAAGTATGAAAAAAACTATCATGTATATCTGACTACAACCAGAGTATAACACTTCTATGTTAAAAAATATGCAAGCCGATATGAACATTCTGTTAAATCGACTTGCATTTTTCAATTCATAACATATTCGCCTGAGAAAAGGTGAGCAATTCCCTCGCGCAGGTTTTTATTTTCTTCCTTGATGAAATCAGGATCATCAATAATAATCTCACGTGCAAATCTGTTTGCTTCGTTGAGTAGTGCAGTATCTGTAAGCATTGCTATCTTCATCTCAGGCAGACCGTGCTGACGTGATCCGAAAAAGTCACCCGGTCCTCGCATTTTGAGATCTTCATCAGCGATTTTAAAACCGTCGGTTGTGCTTGTCATAATCTTCATACGCTTCTTTGCGGCATCGTTCTGTGCATCTGTGATGAGGATGCAAGTGGATTTATACTGTCCTCTGCCGATTCGTCCGCGCAGCTGATGAAGCTGGGAAAGTCCGAAACGCTCTGCGTTTTCAATAACCATAATAACGGAATTGGGTACGTCCACACCGACCTCAATAACGGTGGTTGAAACAAGCAGTTTGATTTCTCCCGAAACAAAGCGGGACATAACCTCTTCTTTTTCTTTCGGCTTCATTTTACCGTGTAAGAGACCTACGGTGTAACCGCTGAAAAATCCGCGAGAGATGTTTTCAGAGTATTCCTGTGCAGCGGCAAGGTCAGTTTCACCCTCTTCGACAAGCGGACAGACGATGTAACCCTGCCGTCCTTCATCAAGATGCTTTTTGACATAATTGAAGGCACGGGGTCTTTTCTGCGTATCAATCGAATATGTCTCAATCGGCTGTCTGCCCGGTGGCAATTCGTCAAGAATCGAAACATCGAGGTCTCCGTAAAGCATAAGTGCGAGTGTACGGGGGATGGGTGTTGCTGACATAACGAGTGTATGCGGTCTGTTACCTTTGCTGCTCAGGGCACCTCTGTGCTTTACACCGAAACGGTGCTGCTCGTCCGTGATAACAAGTCCGAGATTCTGAAATTCAACATCATCCTGAATCAGTGCGTGTGTACCGACAATCAGTCGTGTTTCTCCGCTTTTTAGCTGAGCCTTGATTTCACGCTTTTTAGCTGCCGTTACAGAGCCTGTCAGAAGTGAAACCTTAATGTCGGTGTTCTCGAAAAACTTCATACACGTTTTGTAATGCTGTTGTGCAAGAATTTCTGTCGGAGCCATAAATGCACACTGGTATCCGTTTTTTACAACGGTGTAAATAAGTGACGCGGCAACTGCTGTTTTACCCGAACCGACATCACCCTGAAGCAGTCTGTTCATCGTAAACTGTGATGTCATCTGCCCGATACTTTCTCTTACCGCACGGTTTTGTGCGCCTGTAAGTGTAAACGGCAGTGTTGCAAGAAACTCGTCTGTAAAATCTTTTTCAATACAAACGGGCGTGCTTTCTTTGCGATTGCCTTTGAGCTTCATAAGACCGAGCTGGAAAATAAAGAGCTCTTCAAAAATCAGTCTGCGCCTTGCTTCGGCAACCATATCCTCACTTGTCGGAAAATGAAGTTCATAAATTGCTCTGTTAACTTCCATAAGGCAGAGCTTATCTCTGAGCGGCTTCGGAATACAGTCAATAAAATAATCTTTTCTTATTTCATAAGCCTGACGTACAAGCTTTTCGATAGCTTTTGAATTGATACCTGCACTCTGGTGGTAAACAGGGCGGATTCGCAGTCCGTTCTCAACGGGTGCAATCAAAGGTGAGGTCATCTCGCGACGACGGAAATTACCTCCGACTTTACCATAAAAAAGATATTCTTCTCCTGCTTCCAGTGATTCTGCGGCATATTTGTTGTTGAATATGGTAATATCCATCAGCGCCTCACCGTCAGTCGCCACGGTTTTGTAAATTGTCATACCCTTGCGCACTTTGGCTCCCTTGGGCTTATGATTTACAATTGCCCTTATGCAACAGTTAGAGTCGAACGGTGCCGCGGTTATGGTTGTGACTTTACTCCAATCCATATAATCACGGGGATAAAAACGCAAAAGGTCACCGACGGTGAAAATATCGAGCTTGTTGAGTATTTTAGCCCTCTTTTCACCGACACCCTTAAGATATTGAATATTGGTGTTAATATCCATTATTCAACCGTCCATTCATCAATGTTAAAGAAATAATCGTTAATAACAGTTGTGTTTTTTGTTTTGATTTTTTCGCTTCTTACTGTAAGACCTTTACGGTATGCAAGGGGGATAAACGGCAGGTCATCAGCAAATGTGTCAAGGAATTCCTGCATAGTTTTCTCACCGTTTCTGAATGCTTGGTAGTCAGTTGCTGACGGACCTTCGCTGTCAATTCCGTAGCCGAGCGCACCGCTTTCGGAGAAAAATACATTCAGGTCAAAGCTGTTTGAAAGCTTGCCCTCACCTATATAAAGGTCATAAGCACCTGCCTCAACGGCAGAAACATACTTGGAATAGCTGTACTCCTTAAGAACAACACGAATGTCTGCAAGTGCGAGAGCCTGCTGGATATTTCTTGCCATTGCAAGTTTAAAGCTGTTGTCCTTGTTGACAAGCAAGCTCAATTCAAGCTTGCCTTTTTCGGGAGAATATCTGATACCGAGTTCACTTACAATATTGTAACCTGCATCTTCAAGCAGACCGATAGCAGAGTTTTTATCAAACTTAATCGGAGGAAGTGTACAACCCTCAAGTGCGTAAAATGAAGGGTGGAAAGGTGTCTGTGCCGCTACACCGAAACCTGCAAAGCATATATCAGCAAGGTCGGGACGGTTGATAAGCAAAGCAATCGCGCGTCGCACATAACTTTCATTAAGCACTTTTGTGTTAGCGTTTATACCGAGATAGGTGAAGTTTGTTGTCTCAAATTCACCGCTTTCACCTGTGAAACGCTTGTAAATTCCGTCTGAAAAGCTTTCTGTGTAAAAATCAATTTCACCGAGTGAGAAAAGATTAGGTACGGATGCAACCTCAGTTATATCCTTAAGTCCGATATTGTTATACTTAGGATGATATCCGCCAAGACGGGACTTGTTGACCGTCAGTGTTTTCTGACCTTTTTCCTCCTTGATACTGTATCTGCCGCTGCCGAGAGGAATGTCTGCGGAATAATTATCTGAGCTGTCGGAATCCTTGTCACTTGCCTTTTTGATTATCGGGAAAATAAGGTTGTTGATTTCCTGCTCGTTTTCACTTCTGAGTTCAAAAACAACCGTATTGCTGCCCGAGGCATTTGCTTCGGCAATGTTTTTAAGGTAAGCCGAATAGTAGTTACTGTTTTTTGCTTCAACAAAAGAATACACAACATCTTCGGCGGTAACAGCTGAAGAGTCAGAGAACATAACTCCTGATTTAAGAGTGACCGTAAGTTTTTTGCCGTCTGAGTTGTAGCTGTCGGCAATAAGCATTACGGCACGGAAATTATTGTCCACATTTACAAGTGAATCGTAAACAAGTGAAGAAATATTTCTGTTTGTCTCTGTATGGCATTCATACGGATGAAGTGAATCGGTACGGAGATAGGGGAGAGTATAACTTATTTCATCAATACCGGGATCGGGCTCAGTTTTCTGTATGTCACCGAGAGTGTCTTTAACTTTATCGGTTACGTTACATCCTGCAAAGCCTGTAATAAGCAGGGCAACACATAAAAGTGAAGCTACAAGTTTTTTAATTTTCATTCTTTCACCCCGCTTACATTATCGAAACAGGCTCAACCGAGACGCAAAGACCTGTTTTTTCGTTGATTTCAAATATACAACCGTCGAGTTTGATGTTTTCTTCTGCTGCTTTGAATCTTGTGGGCATACCTGTCCTGAGTGCCTTGATAACGCACTCACTTTCAACACCGAGCACGGAATTAGCAGAACCGCACATTCCGAGGTCGGTTATATAGCCTGTACCGTTCGGAAGAATCTGTGCATCTGCAGTCTGAACATGTGTATGTGTGCCGAAGAAGACAGAAACCCTTGAATCGGCATAGATACCCAACGCGCGTTTTTCACCTGTTGATTCAGCGTGAAAATCCACAACCTTCACTTTGCAGTCCTTGATTTTCTCAAGAGCCTCATCAAGTGAATCGAACGGATTAGCGTAGTTTGCATTCTGATATGCAGTGCCTATAAGGTTGATAACACCGATTTTATATGACATCATATCAATCACACCGACACCGCAGCCGGGTACGCTCTTGTGCATGTTATACGGACGGATTATGTCGTTGCGAGAATCTATATAATCGTGGATTTCACTTCGTCTGAAAACGTGGTTACCCGTTGTGATAAAATCAACACCGCTTGCAAAAAGGTGATCGGCGGAGTAGGGCAGAATGCCGTTACCTGTTGCAGAGTTTTCGCCGTTTGCAATGCAGACGTCAATGTTGTAAAGCTTTTTTAAACCGGGCAACTTTTTGCGTACAAATTCGCAACCACCGTTACCGACGATATCACCCAATGCAAGTAATTTCATCTGTCGCACTCCTTTTTAAAATTTTGCGGAAAGAAATAATATACATCACCAATAAAATTGCACCCGTCACGCCCCACGATACGGGGTAAGAAAGGTAGAGTACCTCCATTGAACGGTACATCTGAAAAACAGTGAAAACCCAGACAACACGGAGTCCGCAGACACCTGCCATAGTTACAAACATCGGTGTCATCGACTTACCGAGACCGCGCATCTGACCTGTTGTAACGTCAGAAATACTGTTAAGAACATAGGTGATTGCAAAAAGTCTTACCCTGATAAGACCCATTTCGATAACCTCTGCATCTGTGGAAAAAACGCCGAGTACCTGTGTACCGAAGGTCAGCAGGAAAACACAACAGATTCCTGCAATCAGAACCGTAAGTCCCACACAGTTAAAGTATATACTGCGTATTCTCTTTATAAGACCTGCACCGTAATTCTGTGATGTGAATGTTGTTGCGGTCTGGGAAACTGAGTTACAGCAGATGTGTATAACGCTGTCGATGTTACTTGCGGCAGTGTTACCTGCAATTGCTGCGGCACCGAAGCTGTTAATTGAAGACTGGATAATAACATTTGAAAGTGAAAACAGTGATGACTGTATGCCCATCGGAACACCGATTTTTATAATATCACTTATTTCATCCTTGTAGAATTTCAGCTTCTTTGGTGAGAGTCGTATCACACTGTTTGCGTTAAGAAGAATTATAAGAATGAGCACTGCAGAAATAAACTGCGAAATTATGGTAGCAAGAGCAACACCTGCAACATTCATTTTGAAAACAATAACGAAAATAAGATTAAGCACAACATTCGCAATTCCCGAAAACGTAAGGATGTAAAGCGGTCTTTTACTGTCGCCTGTTGCCCTCAGCATAGCAGAGCCGAAGTTGTAAACCATACTTGCGGGTGCACCGAGGAAAAATATACGCAGATATGTAACAGAAAGCGGAAATACTTCATCGGGTATTTTCATCATTTTAAGTGCAAAAGGTGACATAAGAAATCCGACAATCCCGATTCCGATACCGCTGAGGATTGCGAGGAGCATTGAACTGTGTACCGTACGGTGTACTGAAGCACCGTCGCCTGCACCGATGTGCTTTGCGGCAACAACTCCCGAGCCGGTTGCAAGACCGAGGAAAATATTAAGTGTAAGGTGAACAAGACTTGAGGTTGCACCGACTGCGGCAAGAGAAATACTGCCTGCAAATCTGCCGACAACCATAACGTCAGCCGCATTATAGACAAGCTGTAAAAGTCCTGTAAGCATAAGCGGAATTGCAAAGCTTACAATCTTAGGGAACAGCTTGCCTGTTGTCATATCCATACTGTATCTGCCTTTTGCCATCGTCAACCACTTTCTTGAAAATTACTCAATATACATTATAGCAAAATAAAATTCAATTGTACAGAAAAAACAAATAATTGTTGACATATATTAAGAAAAAGTTTAAAATTATAAGGTAAAAAATTCTTTTGAAGGAGATATTAACAATGCGTACAGCAAAAAAACTTTTGGCACTTATTCTTTCCGTGCTGACACTTATGACAGTTTGTGCTTTCTCTGCTTCTGCGGCAACTGCACCGGAGTTCAATATTACAATCGTGTCACAGAACAACAGCGAAGTTGTGGTTAAGCTCACACTCGAAAAAGGCGAGTTTCACTCAATGAATGCAACTTTCACAACATCATCAGCAATCGGTAAATGTACTGAAATCACACTTAATAAAGACGGTCTTGATATGAGCTCATCCAACCCGGATAAAGGCAAGTTTGCCGTAGCATCAGTTGAAAGTCCGATTAAGGCATCAAGAACAATCTGCACAGCAAAGTTTACGAAAACATCATCGGCTCCTGTAAAGAACGGTGATATCGGACTTAGTGTAGGCGCTTGTGCAATTGCAGTTATGAATCAGTACGGTGTGCTTACAAATAAGGATATTACTTCTTCTGTAAAAGTAAAGACAAACTTCAGTTCTTTCGTTCTTAACAACAATTCTTACGCTGTTAATTATAAGAACAGCTTTACAGTTGATTACACATCAAACTATCCTGCAGAGTCACTTATCTGGACATCTTCAAACGAAAAGGTTGCAACTGTTGATGCAAACGGTAACGTATACGCTTCAGGTACAGGCAGTGCAACAATTACAGTAACAAGCACAGACGGTGCAGTAAACGAGACAGTTGAAGTAAGCGTTTCCTACACAGTTCTTCAGTGGATTATCGTTATCGTGCTCTTTGGCTGGATCTGGTATTAATAAAAAATTCAGGCAGGCGGACTTTTTGAAAGTCTGCCTGCTTTTTTTGTTGTGAATTATTGACAAAATTTTTCTATTTATATACAATTAAATAAGCACTTACTTTAAAGTGTAAAAGGAGGATAATTATGCAGACAACAATGGCATCAATTATGGGCAACCTTATAAAACAGGTTGAACGCAAAATTATAATGGAATCTTTACCGATTGCAGAGTGGGAAAGCTACACAGGCTGGCACCACAAGGCAGGTGAATTTACATACGACGATATGCCCCGTCAGATTATGAAAATCGGCGACCGTTGGAGTGTCGGTTATGACGCAACACGTTGGTTTAAGGCAACTGTTACCGTTCCCGAAAGTATGGACGGTAAAAAGCTCTATCTCTATGCCGGCTTCGGTGGTGAGGCTTTGGTACGTATCAACGGCAAGATTGTCGGTGCATTCTCTGACGAAGCAGGCTGGCAGGACAGAACTGTCGTTATCGTTGATAACAATAAGGCAGGCGATGTGCTTGATATTGAGCTTGAGGCAACAGTTAACTGCGGTATGTACTGTGACGATGCGATGGCAGGCAAACCGGGTCTTACATACACAATGAAGTATGCACACCTTGCAGCCATCAACCTTGAAACTCAGAAGTACTGGTACGATATCAAGAGTGCTTATGACAGCCTTGAGCAGATTGACAACAAGGTTATTTACGATATGGTCTACAGAGCAATTGATGAGTCTCTTCATGTTCTCGATTTTGACTTTGATGACGAAACATTCTATAAGAGCGTACCTGCTGCAAATGAGCTTCTCACAAAGATGCTTTCGGAAATTCCCGATGCAAAGCAGGGTACACTCTGTATGATAGGTCACTCACATCTTGACGTTGCGTGGTTGTGGACAACTCGTGAACTTGTCAGAAAAACTGCGAGAACTTTCTCCAATAACCTTGCAATGATGCGTGAATATCCTGACTTCAAATTTACACAGAGCCAGGCAATCGTTTACGATTATATGAAGAAATACTATCCCGATATCTTTGAGCAGGTAAAACAGGCTGTCAAAGAGGGTAGATGGGAAATCGTTGGCAACACATGGTGTGAGGCTGATACAAACCTTGCAAGCGGTGAATCTCTTGTCCGTCAGCTTCTTTACGGCCGTGAGTATTTCCTCAAGGAATTCGGTGTGTCATCCGATGTCTACTGGCTTCCCGACTGCTTCGGTTTCACCTGGGCACTTCCGCAGGTTGTTAAGCGTTCAGGTATGAAGTATTTCTATACTGCAAAGCTTTATTTCAATGCTACACATAAATTCCCGTATTCAGTATTTAACTGGCGTTCACATTCAGGTGATGAGGTTATTGCCTGTGTTCAGCAGCAGCACTATCAGGGCGAATATGATGCACATTATATCCGTGATAACTGGGAACGCACAAACCAGAAGAATATCACAGGTAAATCTGTCGGTACCTTCGGTTACGGTGACGGTGGCGGCGGTGTAACAATCGGTCAGATTGAACGCTCAAAGCGTTACGAAGATATGCCGGGTATGCCGAAGGCACAGAACACCTTTGTTGCTGATTTCTTCCGTGGTACAGAAAACCTTAAGGATGAACTTCCGACATTCAATGATGAGCTTGTTTATGAGAATCACCGCGGTACATTCACAAGTCAGGCATTCATCAAGAAGAACAACCGTCGTGGTGAGTTCCTTTTCAGAAATGCCGAGTTTGTAAACGTTCTTTCACAGAAGCTTCTCGGTGACAGCTATCCGTCAGAGAAAATGGAAGAGGGCTGGAAGCTTCTCCTTACAAATCAGTTCCATGATATCCTTCCGGGCACATCAATCCATGAAGCTATGGAGATGACACGTGAGGAATATGTTCAGATGAACGAAATCGGTAACGGTCTTCTCTCAACAGCAGTTGAACATCTTAACAAGAATGTCAACGTAACAACCGACGGTATCATCGTATGGAACTTCAACTCAATGCCTGTTACAGGCACGGTTACTGTCAATGCAGACCTTAACGGTGCAAAGATTGTTGACGAAAACGGTGATGAGTGCCGTGTTGCAACTGACGGTGACGAGGCAATGTTCATTGCAAAAGATGTTCCGCAGATGGGCTTCCGTGTTTATAAAATCGAAAAAGGCGAGAGTGAGTTTGACAAGGTTGTCGCAACTGCAACTCTTCTTGAAAATGCAAAACTCAAGGTGGTACTTGATGAAAATGCTGAAATTACAAGCATTTATGACAAGGTGAACGACCGTGAGGTGCTTACAGATAAGGGTAACGCTCTTTCTATATTCCAGGATAAGCCGATCCACGAAAGTGCATGGAATCTTGAGCTCAACTATCAGAAAAAGCGTTGGGATCTTACTAAGGCAGATAAGATTGAAGTTATCTGCGCAGATGAGGTCAAGGGCGTTGTAAGAGTTACAAGAAGCTTTAATAAGTCTGTTATCACACAGGATATAATCCTCTATGCAGATGCAGACTACATTGATTTTGATACAACCGTTGACTGGCACGAAACCGAAAAAGTTCTCAAGGCAGCATTCCCTGTCAGTGTAATCAATACACACGCAACATACGAAATTGCTCACGGTTCAATCGACCGTCCGACTCACTGGAATTACAGTACTGACCTTGTACGCTTTGAGGTATGCGGTCATAAGTGGGCAGACCTTTCAGAAGGTGACTACGGTGTCAGCATCGTCAACGACTGCAAGTACGGTTACGATATCAAGGACAGCCTTATGCGTATCACTCTGATGCGTGCACCTATCTGTCCCGACCCTGTAGGTGATAAGGGTATCAGCACTTTTGTTTACAGACTCTATCCGCACGCAGGCAACTGGTCACAGGCAGATACAGTCAAGTATGCATTTGAGCTCAATCAGCCGCTTAAGGGCTTTACAGCAGCTGCACAGTCAGGTGACTTCGGAACAGAAAAATCATTCGTCGAAGTCAGCCGCAGAAACATTGCTGTTGATGCCGTTAAACCTGCACAGGACGGTAACGGCATAATTGTACGTATGTACGAGGCAGGTAAGTCAAGAGGCAAGGTAAAGGTTAAACTCAACTTTGCAGATGTCAAGAAGGTTATCGAATGTAACCTTATGGAGGTTGATGAAACCGAACTCGACTTCAATAACAACGAGTTTGAATTTGAAATCACACCTAACCAGGTAAGAACATTCAGAGTTATAGTATAAAATAAAGAGGCTGTCTTCGGACAGCCTCAATTTTTATCTGTTATTCAGTTTTTCAAGCACACACTCTTTCCATCTTTTTGCTATAAGCTGATGTCCTCCTGTTGTCGGATGAACACCATCCCACAGTAATTTAAAAATGTCAGTGTGTTTTGCATATGTGTCAAAAACGTCCTGTAACGGCACAAATATGGCGTTATATTCAGTGGTAATCTCTTTTGCCGCTGCGGAGAAATTACCGATATTTGTCTGCATATAATCGTTGTACGCCGCGTCTTTTGAAACTCCGAAAAACGGCTCCATAATCACGAGCATAGTATCGGGATTCTTATCAAGTACACTGTCAAGCATTGTGCGATACACATCCCTGTAATTCTCTGCGGTAAAAACAGAGTCCCGATTATAAAAATTAAAATGCAGGTCGTTGATGCCGACAAGAATACTCAATACGGTCGGATTTAAATCGAGACAATCTTCATCCCAGCGTTTAAGCAGATCACTGATTCTGTTTCCGCTTATTCCCCGATTTATAATTTCGATGTTTTTGTCAAAATTGTCGGCATACATCTCGGAAGCGAGAATGTACTGGTAACCGTGTCCGTGAATGTGGTTGAGGTCGCTGCTTCTTCCGCGGTTACCGTCGGTAATGGAGTCGCCCTGAAAAAGTATAATATCATTGTTTCTTAATTTAAACATAACATCACCCAGGAAAATTATATCACGTACACAATACCCGTTGCAACTAAATTCTGCCTTTACTTTATTGATAAAATATGTTAGTATATCAAAAAATAAAAACAGGTGATTCTATGCTTTTTAAAAGAAAACCGAAAGAACCCAAAAACGTAAAAATTGCAGATCTTGAGTTTCTGACACCCGAGGCAAAAGAGGCGTTCCGCGTTCTCGAGATTGAGGAAACAGCACAGCTTCGTGATAAAGAAGCTGATAATTTCTATCTCGACTACTGTGTTGAAAGCGGTGGAGTGGCTGACCGTGTTATCCTTTACGAAATGCGTGCAGCTGTTTACTTTGCAAACACGGTAAAACCCGACGAAAAGAAGCTTCGTTGGTGGTTCTGGAAGGACAGTATAGCAAATCAGGAAATAGATGATAATGAGTAAAAAATACACTTCAACTAAAATTGCCTGTTATACAGGATATTTTGTACAGGCTATCATCAATAATCTTGCCCCGCTGTTTTATGTAATTTTTCAGGATGAATTCGGAATTAATTACACGAAAATCAGTTGGCTCATAATGCTCAACTTCGCAACTCAGCTTTTCGTTGATATTGCATCGGTCAAGGTTATTGCAAAAATAGGATATCGTGCATCTATAGTTTTGGCACACGTTTGCAGTGCTATCGGACTTTTTCTTCTGGGTAACCTCCCGCGTGCGATGGACAATCATTATCTCGGACTTGTAATTCCGATTATAATTTATGCAACGGGTTCGGGTCTTATTGAGGTTCTCGTCAGTCCTATCGTCGAAGGTTTACCTCTTGAAAATAAGTCGGGCGAAATGAGTCTTCTTCACTCATTCTATTGTTGGGGACAGATGTCAGTTGTTTTGTTCACAACAATTGCAATCAAATTTGCAGGTAGTGAAAATTGGGTTTATGCACCGATGTTCTGGGCAATAATCCCGTTTATCAATATGTTTGCGTTTATGCGTGTGCCGATTTTTCCGCCCGTACCCGAGGGTGAGGACGAAATGAAGGTCGGTGAACTTTTCAGAAACAAGACTTTCCTTCTTCTTTGTTTACTTATGCTTTGTTCCGGTGCAAGTGAACTTGCAATGTCGCAATGGGCATCAACTTTTGCCGAAAAAAGCCTTGGTGTCGATAAGCTGACGGGTGATCTTCTCGGACCGTGTCTTTTTGCTTTGTTAATGGCATCTGCAAGAGTCGCTTTCGGTCTGCTCGGTGACAGAATCGACATACGTAAAGTGCTTACATTCAGTGCGGTGCTCTGCGTTGCAGCATATCTTACTGCAACACTTTCACCTTTACCGACAGCATCACTTATCGGTTGCGGTTTGTGTGGTCTCTCTGTTGCAACAATGTGGCCCGGTGTTTTCAGCTTTGCTGCAAAGATTTTTCCGCGCGGTGGCACGGCACTTTTTGCAATGCTTGCTGTTTTCGGAGATTTTGGTTGTGCATTCGGACCGTGGCTTGCGGGTGTTATTTCGGACGGTGTAAGAGCTTCGGCGATCGATTTTGATCCGCTCAAATTCGGATTATTGATATCCGTTCTTTTCCCTTTAACAATGATTATAACTATTAAAGTTTTATCAAGAAAAAAAGCATAATAAAATCCCACTGAAAATGAATTTCAGTGGGATAATTTTTTTATTCCGAGTCTGTACTTTCAGCAGTCTTGGTTTCGTTGAGTTCTTTCATCTCGTCGATAACTGCCTGTCTGCGTTCTGCGAGTTCGCGGTACATACGCTCTTTCTTATCACCTGAAAGGTCATAGAAGAATTTCGGGATAAGACCGAAGATGCCTGTTGCAACCGGAAGAATTGTACACATCATAAAGAGGTAATATTCGGTCTTTTCACTCTGCTTACCAAAGCCTGCACCTTCCTTGTAGCCGATGCTTGCGAGGATTGCTGACTTGATTGTAGCACCGAGTGTGCTTACAAGCTTTCTGGAAAGATCCTTGGCAACACCCGTGATACCTTCTGTTCTGTAACCGTTCTTCCATTCACCGTAGTCAATGGTTTCGTTACGCATTTCTTCGGGAATAACATTCTTGATGCCCCAGAAGAACATCCAGATTGTTTCTCTTAACATAAATGCAGGAATCATAACTGCAAGCTTCTTGTAGTTCTTGTTGATCGAACCGACAGCAAATACACCCAACATAAGCACATCGTTGATGTGTGAACTTGCAATCCATAAGGCTCTTGTTGAGAATTTTTCTCTTGCCTTTGTAACAAAAGCGAAGCTCGTGGGGGATACGAATGCACCGGGGATACCAACAATCGTAGTCATTGAAGCAAAACCGAGAACGTTTATGTAGTAGTAGTTTACGCCCGTATCCATACCGAACGCGGAAAGGAATTCTGTCAATGTGAGGATTAACAACGGCTTGTTGTTAAGAATGGATTTGAAGCCTTGGAGAATACTCGGTTTCTCAGCACGCTGGAGAATTCTTTCCTTGGTTGTGAATACGAAGAAGAGACCCATAGCGCTCGCAACTGCCGTGGTGAAAACACCGCCTGAAACAAACAGAGCCTTCATCGGTATCTTAAGAACACCGTGGTTAACAAGGTCGATGAGAAGACCCATAAGAATTTCAGGAGCCTTTTCAACAAAACCTGAGAGCAACTGTGCCTGAGTAATCAGTCGCGTTCGTTCAATAACATTTGGTGTGATTGTTGAAAGCATACCTGTTCTTGAAATTCCGCTGATAGTACCTATTACTTCATTGACAACATGGAACAACAGGTAAAAGACCAGCTTGCTCATATTATACGGTCCTGTGTTTGCAAATAAAAGCGGCAGAAGCCAGTAAATGATTGAAAGGAAAAATCCGGGACCTGCAGCAAATAAAAGCCATGGTCTGAATTTACCCAGTCTTGTACGTGTTCTGTCTACAATAGCGGCAAGGAAGATGTCGTTTATGACATCCCATATGCCGTTGATGAAAGTAACGACTGTCTGAAATTTCAAACCGATCTGAACAATATCGGTTATGAAAATATCCTGATATTTGTTTATGTTAAAACTCTGAGAAATATCATAAACAACGTATGCAACAGTCTCTTTTGAACCAACGTATCTTCTGTTGTTTGATAAGGTTCGTGCGGCTTTGATTTCATCCTGATCCGTTACCGCGTTTACGGATACGGCGCTGTCAGCCATTATATCGCTTCCTTTCAATATTTTCTTACATTGTACCATACGATGTAAGAAAATGCAAGAAAAAACAAAAGAGCAGGTTACCCTGCTCTTAATGTTTTTATGAAATTATTCTGCGTCAGGAGCCTTGTCAGCGTCAACCACTTTCATATGGTCGATAACGCTCTGACGGCGTTCACTGAGTTCACGATACATACGCTCTTTCTTTTCACCTGAAAGGTCATAGAAGAACTTCGGAATAAGACCGAAGATACCTGTAGCGGTCGGAAGCAATGTAGACATCATAAAGAGGAGATACTCAGTCTTTGCTGACTGGTTGCCGAATCCTGCACCTTCCTTGTAGCCGATGCTTGCAAGGATTGCTGACTTGATTGTACCGCCGAGAGTACCAACAAGCTTCTGAGCGAGGTTCTTCGCAACACCTGTCATACCTTCTGTACGGTAACCGTTCTTCCACTCACCGTAGTCAATAGCCTCATTACGCATTTCCTCAGGAATAACACTCTTGATACCCCAGAAGAACATCCAGATTGTTTCTCTGAGCATAAATGCAGGAATCATAACAGCAAGCTTCTTGTAGTTCTTGTTGATTGAACCTATAGCGAATACACCCAACATAAGTATGTCGCTGATATGTGAACTTGCAATCCACAACGTTCTTGTTGAGAATCTTGCACGAGCCTTTGTAACAAAAGCGTAGCTTGCAGGGGATACGAATGCACCGGGGATACCAACGACTGTACTCATTGATGCAAAGCCGAGAACGTTGATGTAGTAATAGTTAAGACCTGTATTCAAACCGAAAGCTGAAAGGAACTCTGTAAGAGTGAGGATGAGCAACGGCTTGTTGTTGAAAATTGACTTGAAGCCCTGAAGAACACTCGGCTTCTCTGTACGCTGGAGAACTCTTTCTTTTGTGGAGAATACAAAGAAGAGACCCATTGCACTAACGACAGCTGATGTGAACACACCTGCAGTAACGTAAAGTGACTTCATCGGAATCTTGATTGCACCATGGTTAACAAGGTCAATGAGAAGACCCATAAGGATTTCGGGAGCTTTCTCAATAAAGCCTGAGAACAAACTTGCCTGAGTGATAAGTCGTGTTCTTTCGATAACGTTCGGTGTGATTGTCGAAAGCATACCTGTTCTTGAAATTGCGTTAAGTGAACCGTTCAGGTTACTGACAAGCTGGAATATCATATAGAACGCCAGCTTACCTGCGTGGTAGGGACTTGTTCCTGCAAAGAGTACCGGAAGAAGCCAATAAACCAAAGAAAGCAAAAATCCGGGACCTGCGGCAACGAGAAGCCACGGTCTGAACTTACCTAATCTTGTTCTGGTTCTGTCAACGATAGCAGCAAGGAAAACGTCGTTGATAACGTCCCAGATGCCGATAACGAATGTAACGAGAGTCTGGAAGCTCAAGCCGATCTGAACAATATCCGTGATAAAAACGTCCTGATACTTGTTTATGTTGAAACTCTGTGAGATATCATAAACAACATATGCAATTGTTTCTTTAGAACCAACATAACGTCGGCTGTTGGATATGGTACGTCCGGCTCTTATTTCTGCCTGTTCGGTTACCTGATCCTGAACAGCAACAGCAGTATCTGCCATTATACCGCCCCTTTCAAACATAATTTTGTAAATTATACCACACAATACTTTAAATTTCAATCACAAAAAGCACTTTTTGACTAAAAAAACAAGATTGTATGTTTTGCACAAATATGTTATACTTTTTTGTGAGGTGATACTATGAGTAATACAACAAAATTCAGTCTTATTTTTGCGTTTATCGGTCTGTTGGTCGGTGCAGTTATGTCTTTTATTATAAATGGAAATATAGTCATAGATATGATAATAGGCACCCTTGCGGGTGCCGTAACAGGTTATTTTCTTAATTCTTTTGTACTTAAGAAATAATATCCGCCACTCTGCCGTTTACGAGCTTAATGAGTTTGTCGGGTGCAACCTCAATCTGCGCCCCGACTTTACCTGCGCTGACAGCAACCGTTTCAAGTGAAGAGATGTCTTCGTGGAAGGTTGTTTTAAAAAGCTTCTTCATACCGACGGGACTGCAACCGCCATGGATGTAGCCTGTCAGCGGCAACAATTCGTCCTGTCTGATCATTTCGATTGACTTTTCACCGACTGCCTTTGCAGCCTTCTTCAAATCAAGATGCTCGGCAACAGGGATGACAAAAACATAATAGTTTTTACTTGCGGAGCGTGTAACAAGAGTTTTGTAAACGGATTTTACATCTTTGTTTACAAAATTGGCAACTGTTATACCGTCTGTCGGAATACCCTCGCCATGCGGATAAAAGTGTGGAGTGTAGGGTATTTTCTTTTGCTCCAGAATACGCATTACATTTGTTTTTTCTGTTTTCTGCGCCATAATATCACTCTAAATAGTCAACAATTTTCTTTGTTTTGCCGTTACGGATATAAACTCTCGGAACTCTTCTTGTGATACAACAAAGGAACTCATAGTTGAATCTGCCCGAAATTTCACCGATTTCTTCACAGGTGATGCATTCGTCACCGTCTTTACCGACGAGTGTTACATTGTCACCGATAAGCACATCGGGGATGTCTGTAACATCGACCATAAATTGATCCATACACACTCTGCCGACGATTTTTGCACGTTTACCGTGGATGAGTACACTGCCCTTGTTAGAAAGCTGACGGGGATAGCCGTCTGCGTATCCGACAGGGATAGTTGCAATAACGGTCGGTTTCTCTGCAACGTAAGTTGAACCGTAGCTGACTGTGTCGCCTTTATCAATTGTTTTGACATTGATAACAACACTGTGAAGCTCCATCGCAGGTTTTACATCAAGACTATCCTTATTCACCTCGTCTGACGGGAAAAGACCGTATGTGATGATACCGCTTCGTACCATATTCAGGAAATTGTCCTGCATATCAATAATAGCGGCACTGTTGCACACGTGCTTGATCGGAATATTTATGCCCAGAGCCTCGAGCTTATCAACAAAATCTCTGAAACGCTCAAGCTGTAAATTCATCGATGTTTTGTCTGCAGAGTCCGCACAGGCAAAATGTGTAAAAATACCGTCGATTTCGATATTGGAAAGCTCTGATATTTTTTTGATTTCTTCCACGCTTTCGTCATTGGGAATGTAACCGATTCTGCCCATACCCGTGTCAACCTTAAGGTGGATGTGTGCCGTTGTTCCCATTTCGATTGCTGCTTCGTTAAGGCTTTTAGCAATGCCGTACTGGAAAACAGTCAGCATAATATCGTTTCTTATAATTGTTTCAAACTGATTCGGGAAAACAAAGTCAAGAATAAGTATCGGCTTTGTGATACCTGCACGTCGAAGAGCAAGTGCTTCACCAACAGTTGCAACAGCAAAACCGTAAGTGCTGATTTCACTGAGTGCCTTTGTAACCTCGATTGCACCGTGACCGTAAGCGTCAGCCTTTACTACAGGCATAACACGTGTATCCGCACCGACTTTTTTAATGATTTCCTGAACATTGGAACAGATTCTGTCCAAATCAATCCGAAGATATACTCTGTTAAGATAATCCAGACTGCTCAAAATAAGCACCTCTTAATAAAGATAAGTTATTTTAAATTAATCAATTACTCTGATTGTTTCAATAATCGGCTGAAGGTCCTTGGGGAGTGCGTTTGATTCGGGGGTGTTCTGACAAAGCTCGTCAATAACATCCATACCCTCTGTGATGTGACCGAAAGCTGCATAGTTGCCATCAAGACTGCCTGCTGTCATATCGTCAAGGCAGATAAAGAACTGTGATGATGCACTGTTCGGGTCGCCTGTACGTGCCATAGAAATTACACCGCGCTTGTGCTTGATGTCATTCTGAACACCGTTTGCATAAAATTCACCCTTGATAGGTTTATCAGAACCACCGATACCGTTGCCGTCGGGGTCACCGCCCTGGAGAACGAAGTCCTTGTCGAGCCTGTGGAAGGGGACACCGTCATAGAATCCGTCTTCTGCAAGGGAAATAAAGTTTTCAACAGTGATCGGTGCTTCGTCAGCGTTGAGCTCAAGCTTAACTGTACCGTAATCTTTAATTACCATTTCAACGTGATGAATACCGTTTGTTGAGTTAGTGGAAGTTGATGCGTTTGTTGAGTTGTTGGGTTTTTCCTCACTCTTGCCGCAAGCTGTAAAACCTGCAAGAACCATAACTAAGCACAATAATGCACAAATAATTTTTTTCATAATATTCACCTCATAAATTTATTAAAAGTCATTATACCATAATCCCAACTTATAGACAAGAAGATTTTTTGTGTTATAATTTAATTATGATAAATGTGTGAGGTGAAACAGATGTTTATCTGCAATTCTTGTCCGAGAAAATGCAATATTGACCGTACAAACAGAATCGGTGTCTGCGGTGTGCCTGCTGAGTACAAAGTGGCACGTGCAGCACTCCATTTTTGGGAAGAGCCCTGTATCAGCGGAGACAGGGGGAGCGGAACAGTTTTCTTTTCGGGCTGTTCGCTCAAATGTGTATATTGTCAGAATTATGAAATCAGCAGGGAATGTTACGGCAAGACAGTTTCAGAAGAACATCTTATTGAGATTTTCAAAAACCTCGAGCAACAGGGTGCACACAATATCAATCTTGTCAACCCAACGCATTATTCCCTTCAACTTTTTGAAACTCTGAAAAAATACAAACCAAGCATTCCTGTTGTGTGGAATACAGGCGGTTATGATGATGCTGAGATATTGAAAAAAGGCGACGGGCTTGTTGATATCTATCTGACCGACATCAAATATGTCAGCGAAACTGTTTCTAAAAAATACAGTGGTGCAGAGGATTATTTTTCCGTCGCATCAAAAGCTGTTCTTGAAATGCAGAATCAGATCGGAGAAAATCTCTTCGACGGTAACGGAATTATGCAAAAGGGTCTTATCATAAGGCATCTCGTTTTACCCGGTAATGTCAGTCAGGCAATCAAGGTGCTTGATTGGATAAAGGACAATCTGCCCGAGGATACAATTGTCAGCCTGATGAGTCAGTACATTCCTTGCGCAAAGGCGGAGGAATATCCGACAATCAATCGCAGACTGTCCGAGCGTGAGTATGATATTGTCCTGAATCATGCAGAAAAAACAGGACTCGAAAACATTTTTATTCAAGAACCTGAATCGTCATCCGAAGATTACATACCACCGTTTGACCTCAGCGGTGTATAAATATATTTGACAATTGTGAATATAAATATTATAATATTTCAGTTAATACAAAAGGAGGATACAAGAATGAAAACTTTGAAAAGAATTACTGCTGTTGTATTGTCATTGGTAATGATGATGTCTTTGTTTGCAATTGACGGTTTTGCAGCAGATATCAAAAAAATCGAAATCGAAAAGCTTCCCGATAAGACAGCGTTTTTCCGCGTCTCCGACTGGGATTACGGCTATTGGCAGTACCCTGAAAACGAAGGATTCGGCACTTTTGTTCCAAAAGACGGTGTTATAACATTTATGCACCGCGGCGGATTGTTCTCACATTATCAGGACAGAGGTATGCTCGATATGAACGGCCTTGTTCTTAAGGTGACTTACACTAACGGCTCAACCCGTAAAATTGCATATTCGGAGACAGTTACCGAAGAAGGTGTTGTTCTGCAGAATATCTGGGCATCACCCAAGGGCGGATACAAGCTCGGTGAAAACACAATAGAGGTTTACTTCCCCGAGAATACAGCAGTCTATACAACTTACAAAATCAAAATCCTTGCAGAACTCGGTGATGTTGATTCAAACGGAAGCATCAATTCAACAGATGCACTTACTGTTCTTCAGAGCACGGTTAAGCTTGTTAAACTCAATGCTGAGCAGCAGCTACTTGCTGATATTCATGCCGATGGTCAGATCAACAGCTTTGACGCACTCAAGATTTTGCGTAAGTGCGTAGGTCTTGCATAAACAGTAAAACAACAGAATAGCTTTAAGTTATGACCACCCATAAGAGGGGTGGCATGCAAAAGCCCTATAAAAGCATATAACAGCCGGCGGTCTCAGGACTGCCGGCTTTCACTTTATTGCTTAAGCAATAATAAAAACAGCGTACTTTACAGTTTCTGTAAGGTACGCTGTTCGTTTGTTGTATTTAATTAAGCATAAGTCTTATGAAAAGCCCGCCCTGTACCGTACGGTGACGGAAACCGACCATTTCTGAAGTGTCGGTGTAGTACCAGTCGGTCATAGGAACTCTTGTTCGCATTGTACTGTAAGCCTTCCATAACAGATCTGTGAAAAATTCAAAATCTTTTTTCTCTTCTGCCAGACATGCTACCCAAAGTAGCCAGTCAGATTTTGTGTATTTTTCTCTTGAATCAAGGGGTACTCCGTAATAGAGTGCCTCTTTTTTATAACGCTCAATTTCGTTTTTATAAAACTTCTCGGGGAAAAGTCCGGTCTTCCAGATTTTATCCCAGACAGAGTTATATTTAAGGCTGAATGTACCTTCTCTGTCATATGCAAGACGGTAACTGCCGTCAGCATTTTCTGCGTTTTCAATAAATGAATCAGCATATTCCTTTGCAATTGCAAGAAGTTTTTCGCTCTCCTCTTTTTTGCCGAGCTTGTCGAGGATATCGGCAAATCCTGTCATACCCATAATTGCTTTGAGTGAAAGGTTACAGTTGTGTGCAAGGTGACCTGCAAAGTCATCCGTGCATAACTGATGCTCAGGGTCCTTGCCGTATTTGACAAGATATTTGCTCCACTTTTCAAGTGTTTCGAAGTTTTCTTCGGCAAATGAATAGTCACCGTCAGCTTTACAGATAGCAGAAACAAGAATAATCATATTTCCGCATTCCTCAACAGGCATCTGCCACTTGAGTTCATTGTTGCCGTAAACCTGACCGTTGACAAGGGGATACTGACCGACATCGTGCGGTGCAAAGTCAAACTTCCATTCGTCAGTGTTTGCATAGCGGAAAATCGGACGAAGCATACCTTTGAGAAGTTCTGTGTTGTAAAGAAGATACATCGGTGCACTCGGATATGTAACGTCAACAGTTGCAGCACAACCGTTTGAGAAACATTCCTTGGAGATGTAGAGATTATTGCCGTCTTTGTCAACAACAAGCTTGTGCGCAGCCATAACCTGACGGTAGGCAAGTGTTAAAAGCTCGGCATATTTTTCTCCGCCCTTTTCGGTTGCTTCTGCAATTACCTTAGCTGAAAAAGCATTACATTTTTCAAGGAGTGCATCATATTCGTCATAAGCTTCCTTGATAGCTTCAGTAATTGTTTTGCCGTCGTTTTTCCAGTATGCTTTCAGGTTTTCACCGAAGTAAACCATACTGTCAATGTCATCGTAAGCAAAAAGGAAGGTTGTTTCATTCCTGATTTCCTTTTCGCAGTATACACAATAAAGGTTTTCGTGAATTTCGTTGCCCGTCTTTGCCTGACCGTCAACTGCAAGGTAGCAGTAACCCCAGTCAATACGGACATCGTCACCGCTTCTCCAGAGAACCTTCTGTTCACCGTTTCCGATTTTTACACAGGTAAGACTGTCGATATCAATATTTTCAGACCATACCTTGCCTTCGTTTGCTTTGTTAAGAACAAGCTCTTCGCTGACAGAAACTTTTGCAGTTACGCAGTGTTCTCTGCCGTCAATGTTCTCGTAGGAAAGTCTGAGGTAAGAAACAGGTCGTGAAGAATAATACAAGTCTGTTACCAGCATCGGGGAAGTGAACTTTGCAGTAAGACGTATACCTGCTTCCTCATAAATAACTGTCGTTGAAAACATATCAGCATCAACGCTGACAACCGTCATTGCTTTGTTGTCATCATCGCTTAAGAAACGGTAAGCCTCACCGTCAATTACGATTGTACCGAAAATATTGTTTTCTTTATCTGTCCAGTGTGTGGTAGGCTTTTTGTTTATATCGGATGTCCATACCGAAAAATACGGGTCAACCGTAATAAGCGGAATGGAGGGCATTCTCATTTTCAAAGGAATCACTCCTCAATAAATTTCTTCATCATTGACGGACCGAAGTCAACATAAACACCTGTTGCTTTTGCGGTTTCCTCGTTGATTGATTCAACTCCGCTATCCTTTTCTGCAGATTTTTTGTAAATCATATATGGAACAGGGTCGCTTGCGTGAGTTTTTGTAACGATAGGTGTCGGATGATCGGGAAGAATCATAATTTTGTAATCCTCACCGATTTCTTCAAGACCGCTGATTATAACAGGAAGCACCTTTTCGTCGATAAGCTCAATTGCACGGACCTTGTTTTCAGGCTCATTTCTGTGACCGCACTCGTCGGGAGCTTCGATGTGAACGTAAACAAGATCAGCACCGTTTCTGAGTTCGTCAATTGCTGCATTTGCTTTGCCTTCAAAATTTGTGTCAATGTAGCCTGTTGCACCCTCGACCTCGGGAGTGTTCATTCCTGCTGCTATGCCGATACCCTTAAGAAGGTCAACTGCAGAAATAACAGAACCCTTGATACCGTAAAGATCAGTGAAGAGGGGAAGGATAGGCTTTTTGCCTTCACCCCAGAGCCAGATTGAGTTTGCAGGACGCTTACCTTCTGCAATTCGTCTCTTGTTAACAGGATGATCCTTGAGCAGTTCATAGCTCTTTTTCATAAGACCTACGAGCTTTTCTGCTGTCGGTGCAGTTGAAAGATACGGGCCTACAACTCTGTCTGAAATATCGTGCGGAGGAGTCATATTACCGAGTTCAACCGTACCGCCGCGGTGGATAAGACAGTGACGGTAGCTTACACCGTTATAGAATGTGAACTCATCGTCACCGAAATTCTCCTGAACGGTTTTGATGATTTCAGCGGCATCGGCACTTGAAATATCACCTGCAGAATAGTCGATCATTGTCTTGTCTTCATAATTCTCTTCGTCAGAAAGTGTAACGAGGTTGCAACGAAGAGCAATATCGTCGTCAGCCATCTTGACACCGATACTTACAGCCTCAAGAGGGGAACGGCCTGTGTAATACTTCATCGGGTCATAACCCATAACACTTAAGTTTGCAACGTCACTGCCGGGTTTGAGTCCCTCGGCAACCGTACGCACAAGACCTACTTCGCCTTTCTGTGCAAGTCGGTCGAAATTAGGCTTATTTGCCATCATCATCGGCGTTTTGCCGTCAAAACACGGAACGGGATAGTCAGCCATTCCGTCATATAAAATTACTGCATATTTCATGATAATTACCCCGGATTAAATATTTTTGAAAACTTCAAGACACTCTGTAACACATTCGTCAAAAGTTTTTTCTTCCGGCACACGTGCCTCAAAGCTGATACGACCTTCGCGCTTGTCGTAACCTATTTCACGCAACAGGTCGGTTATGACTTTGTAATCTTCTCCGTCATTGGGAGCTGGATATTTTCTGCCGTTAACCACGCTCGCGATGTGGATGTGCGCAATCATGTCTTTCGCTTTACGAATAGAATTGAAGTCATCTTTGTTGTAGCCGAAATGGTAAAAATCGACAAGGATTTTTACCCACTCACTTCCGACTGCTTCAACAACCTTTATTGACTCATCGATAGTGTTGAGGATGTTACTCTCACCGTAAGAAAGATTTTCGAGCGCACACACAATGCCGTATTTTTCACAAACGGGAACGATGTGATTCTTAAGGCAGTAAACAAGTCTCTCAAAAGCGGTGTCGTAAGAAACTCCCTCGGGGAAATTTCTTGCACCTGAAGAACCCATAACAACTACCTTGATGCCTAAACGCTTTGCCCTTGATAAAGCTCTTTCGAGGTATTCGTCAAGTGCATCGTAGTCGGGATTGTCAATAGTGAACTTGTATTCACCGGGAATCATACAGTTGGCTGCTTCGTAGCAATAGCCGTTTTTCTGTGCCTCGGCTATATAATTGTCAATCTGCTCATCAGAAAGCGAAGCAATATTACCGAGATTCAGTTCGTGGAAATCCACACCGTTTTCTTTGAGGAGCTGTGATTCCGGGAAACCTCTTGTAAAACCAAATCTGAAATCTGACATATCAAATTCTCCTTTACTCAGCCTCTTTTTCCTGCCAACCCTTGCATACGTCGACCCAACCGACATAATTCTGAGCATATTTTTCAAGCTCAGCTGTTGTAAGTTCAATCGCACTGTTCGAACTGCCGACTGCAGGGAAAACAGTCTCAAATCTTTTAAGAGACTCGTCAAGATAAGTTTTTACACCGTCTTTTATACCAAAGGGGCAGACACCGCCGATTGCGTGACCGATAAGCCCGATCACTTCGTCGGGAGTGAGCATCTTTGCCTTTGCGCAAAAAGTCGATTTGTATTTTTTGTTGTCAATTTTTGCATCGCCGGCAGCGAGGATGAGTATTGCATCCTCGCCGACTTTGAACGAAAGGGTTTTTGCAATTCTTTTGCCTTCAACGCCGACTGCCTGAGCGGCAAGTTCAACGGTAGCACTCGAAACTTCAAACTCAAGCACCTTATCCTCAAGGCCGAATTGCTTTAAATATTCTCTGCCTGCCTGAATAGACATTTTATTCCCTCGCTTTAGAAAATAACTTTTGAGTTGTTCTGTTCAACAACGAGGTTTACAAATTCGTCAACGCCCATTGCGCCGATGTCGCCTTCGCCGCGTTTACGGACAGAAACTGAGCCTGCTTCGATATCCTTGTCACCCATAAGAAGCATATAAGGAACTTTTTCAAGCTGAGCTTCACGGATCTTATAACCGATTTTTTCACTTCTTGTGTCAACTTCGCAACGGATACCTTTAGCTTCCAGCTTTGCCTTTACTTCGTAAGCGTAGTCGTGATGTCTGTCAGCAATCGGAAGAAGCTTAACCTGAGTCGGAGCAAGCCATACAGGGAATGCACCTGCGTACTTTTCAATAAGAAGAGCAAGTGTTCTCTCATAACAACCGATAGATGTACGGTGAATGATGTACGGGTTTTTCTTGCTTCCGTCAGAGTCTGTGTATTCCATACCGAACTTCTCAGCAAGCATCTGGTCAATCTGGATTGTGATGAGTGTATCTTCCTTGCCGAATACGTTCTTGATCTGAATATCAAGCTTCGGACCGTAGAATGCAGCCTCACCGACACCGATTTTGTAGGGAATTTCAAGGTGGTCAAGAATCTTTTTCATAACGCCCTGAGCCTCGTCCCACTGTTCGGGTGTGCCGATATACTTTTCTGTATCTGCAGGATCCCACTGTGAGAATCTGTATGAAACATCCTCGTAAAGACCGAGAGTCTTGAGACAGTAAACCGCAAGCTCAAGACAGCCCTTGAATTCTTCTTCAAGCTGATCGGGACGGCACATAAGGTGACCTTCGGAAATTGTGAACTGACGCACACGGATAAGACCATGCATTTCGCCCGAAGCCTCGTTACGGAAAAGTGTAGATGTCTCGTTATAGCGAAGCGGAAGATCGCGGTAAGAACGCGGACGGTTGAGGTAAGCCTGATACTGGAACGGGCAAGTCATCGGACGGAGTGCAAACACTTCATCGTCCTTGTCTTCGTCACCGAGCACGAACATACCGTCTTTATAATGATCCCAGTGACCTGATACCTTGTAAAGGTCGCTCTTTGCCATGTACGGAGTCTTTGTAAGCTGCCAGCCTCTGCTCTGTTCCTCGTCTTCGATAAATCTCTGCATAAGCTGAATGATTCTTGCTCCCTTCGGAAGAAGGATGGGGAGACCCTGACCGATAAGTTCATTTGTTGTGAAGATTTCAAGCTCACGACCGAGCTTATTGTGGTCGCGCTTTTTAGCTTCTTCAACTGCTGTGAGGTATTCTTCCATCTCGTCTTTCTTTGTGAAAGCGGTTGCATAGATTCTCTGAAGCATCTTCTTTGTTGAATCGCCTCTCCAGTATGCACCTGTGCAGGATGTGAGCTTATAAGCCTTTACTCTGCTTGTGTCGGGGATATGAGGACCTGCGCAAAGCTCTACAAATTCGCCCTGCTTGAAGAAAGAAATCTTCTCGCCCTTGTCAGCGTGCTCCCTGATAAGTTCAACCTTGTAAATTTCGCCCTTTTCTTCCATCATTGCGATAGCTTCATCGGGGTCGAGTTCAAAACGCTCAAGAGGAAGAGCCTCTTTAACGATTTTCTTCATTTCAGCTTCAATCTTCTCAAGGTCTTCGGGTGAGAAAGCCTTGTCAACATCAAAGTCGTAGTAGAAGCCGTTGTCGATAGCAGGTCCGATAGCAAGCTTTGCCTCGGGGAAAAGTCTTTTAACAGCCTGTGCAAGGATGTGTGATGCAGTGTGACGGAAAGCCTTCTTAGCTTCTGCGTCATCATCGAATGTAAGGATTTCAAGTGCACAATCCTCGTTAATCGGAGTGCGAAGGTCTGCGTATTCGCCGTTTATTTTGCAAAGACAAGCAGCCTTGTAAAGTCCCATGCCGAGATTTTTTGCAACCTCTGCAGCTGTGATGCCGTTGTCGAATTCCTTAACAACGTCACCTTTAAGTGTTACTTTTACCATAGTATATTCCTCCCGGTAAATAAAATTTAAAAATAAAAAAACTCCATCCCTCACAAAAAGGGATGAAGTATAAACTCCACGGTTCCACCCGTATTGCGACATAATGCCGCCACTCTTTTGCCGTAACGTGGCAGGACGTCATTCCTTATTTCGGAACGCTCTCCGCAGTGGTAACTGAATCACAGATAATATCGTTCTTTCACCGTATGAACAACTCTCTGAAAAATCCGTTTGAAACAGCCTTCTGCATCAACGATTTTGATATCGTTATATATTGTATAACTTAATTAATAAAAAGTCAAGAATATTATGCGTTCATAATTTGTTAACATTCAGTTTAAAAAGTCGCAATAATTAGGATGTAAACTCATACTTTGAATATGCCAAAAAGGAAAGTATGTTTTAATATAAAGGAGAAAATCAATGGCTAGAAAAAAGACCAATGTCAGCTATACAAACTACGGTAAATTCCCCGATATGGACACTCTTAAAGAAATAGTTCTCTATGGTGCAAAAAACGGCGGAGATAAGCGCCATCTTGTTTACAATGATTTTGCGGGAGAAATACATACTGAATCATTCAACGAAACATTCTATGCGGAAAAGGGTGTCGGACAGTATCTTTATGATCTCGGAATGGCAGGTAAGAAGGTTGCTATCCTCAGCGAAAACAGCTACTACTGGGCAATCTGCTACTACGCTTGCTGTATGTCAAGACTTACTTGTGTACCTCTTGACGCAAAGCTTACGGATGCAGACCTTACCGAGCTTATGGAGCGTAGCGGTTGCAGTGCAATTATCTACACAGAAGAATTTGCCGGTGCAATCAAGATGATGCAGGCATCAGAAAAGGTTCAGATAACAGAATATATCAGGATGGAAGATTTCGATGAAATCGTAAAGAAGGGTCACGAAAGTCTTGCAGCGGGCAACAAGAGCTTCCTTGAAGAGGAAGTAAAAGCTGATGACCTTGCTTTCATCGTTTATACATCAGGTACAACAGGTAAGAGTAAGGGTGTTATGCTTACTCAGAAGAACATTGCATCAAACTCAATTGCAACCTGCCGTGCTATGACAGCAAGCCATACAATCGTATTCCTTCCGTTTAACCACACATTCTCATGGGCAAGTGCACTTGTTGCGTGTCAGCTTCTTGCAGAGTGGGGTTACATATGTAAGGGACTCAAGGATATTCAGAAGGACCTTGTTAATTATCATCCTCAGCACTTCTCAGCGGTTCCTCTTGCAGTTGAAACAATTTACAAGAGAATCTGGTTCACAGTTAAGAAGCAGGGTAAGGAAGAGATTCTTAATAAGGGTCTTAAAATCAGTAAGTTCCTTATGAAGTTCGGTATCGATGTCAGACGTAAGCTCTTCAAAGAGGTTATCGAAAATCTCGGCGGTGAGCTTGAGATGATCATCTGTGGTGGCGCTTTCCTTGATCCGAAGTACGAAAACGGTCTTTATGATCTTGGTATCCATGTTGTTAACGGCTACGGCATTACAGAGTGTTCACCTGTTGTTACTGTTAACAGACTTAACGACTTCCGTTTCGGCAGTGCAGGTAAGGTGCTTGAGTGTAACGAAATCAAGATTCACGAGCCTGATGAAGAAGGCGTCGGTGAAGTTTATGTCCGTGGTGAAAATGTTATGATGGGTTACTACGATGAACCCGAAGCAACTGCAGATGCATTCGACGGCGAATGGTTCAAGACAGGTGACTACGGTTATATTGATAAGGACGGATTCCTCTTCTTACGCGGAAGAAAAAAGAATCTCATTATTCTCAGTAACGGTAAGAATGTTTCTCCCGAAGAGATTGAGGAGAATCTTATGAGTGCCATCGACTACATTCATGAGGTTCTCGTTTACGAGGAGAACGGCGGTATCGCAGCTGAGTTTTATCTCGACACTGTTTCAAAGCCTGACGCTAAGGAGCAGATTAAAAAGGATGTCCGTGAATTCAATAAGACAGTTCCCGCATTCAAGCAGGTTACAAAGGTCAAGACACGTGACACTGAGTTCCCGAAGACAACAACTCTTAAAATCAAGAGAAATTACAATAAATAAATCCGAACGACCGAAAGCAACAAGCTTCCGGTCGTTTTTGTATTATTCAAGATTTTTAATATATTCCTCTAAACAAATTCCTTGCTCGTACATTTCAGCCGCAGCCTCTTTACCGACATATCTGTAATGCCACGGCTCATATATTATGCCCGTGATATCCGTTTTGTCTGCAGGATAACGGTTGATAAAACCGTATTTGTGTGCATTTTCGCTCAACCAGCTGTAAACTTCGTCAGGCTTGCATTTTGTATCGTCAGCGTTGATATCTACGGCAATGCCGAGCTGATGCTCGCTTGTGCCGGGTACAGCCACCCACTTTTCTGCCAACTCCTTTGCTTCGTCGGGGGAGTTTCCTTCGTTTTCGTAAGCCTCCTGCTTGTCCTCTAGAAGTTTTTGCTGTTCATCGGCTGTTCTGTAACCCTGTGCAACAAAAAGCTCAAGTCCCGTTGCGCGTGCATCGTCAAACATTTTCTGGAGTTCAGGATAGATGCGTTCATCTACCTTTTCACCGTTGGAAAGCTTAAGGAGTTTCACCTCATAATCCTCGGGGATATAGTTATCCTTATTGATAAGTATAAGATTCCACCCGTGCTCAGTCGATGCATAATTAGTTTTGTCGCTGCCGTCAAACAAAGACATAATCCTGTCAGGTGAAAGAATACCGCTTGCCGTAATGGCAAAAGAAGCAATAAATGCAATCACCACAAGCAAAGCGCTGCGCTTGAAGTTTTTTGAATTTTTTTTAACCATCTTCATCACTCAAGGGTAAATATTTATATGTGTTGATGTCTTTAAGTAAAAATTTGCCTTCGTAGGCATCAGTATGTGTTCTGCCCGATTCATCAACATCAGGCTCGGTGATAACCTGCTTGCATTCGACGTACCACTCACCGTCAAGCTCAATAAACTTAATATCTATATTGATATCTGTTATGTGCCACCAATTTGTATTGAAGTAGTAGAAACTGAATTTGAAATCATCTTGAACTGACAGAAAAACATCATCATCGGTTGCGGCGTAAAGGTCATTTGGCTTTACGACCAATCCGATAGTGTAAGGACCGTAACTGCCTCCGCGAATTTTGAATCGTTTACTACCGGTGTTGCGGACTGCTTGGTATTCGGCATCCTCATAGCTGTAATACTTTTCTTTGCAATCCACCTCCTCACCGTTATAGCTGATGTTGTAATTTACGGTGAATCTGTCGAAAGGATAGACCCTGTAATAAATCGGTTTAATAATATAAATCAGTATGCAAACAAGTAAAGCCACTGCTAATCCGATGCCGATTTTCTTGAATTTTTTATTCTCCGTAAAATTCATCATAATTCCAATCCTTTCTCAAATCAGCAGCTTTGACTTTGATCGTAAAACCTTCAAGAACCGAGGCGGGTAAAGTGTCTTCTGTCTTCTGAATACTGTCGAAAGATACACTTTTTTTAGGCACGATAAAGTGAATACCTGTTGCAGATTTTTCACCATCGAGAATGGGACAGAATAACGGACTGTCCAAATCGTTTATACCGGCGGCGTAAAACAAGGAGCCCTTTTGGTGAACAAAATAATCCCAATCGTAAATGTCCTTACCTGTATGATTGGATATTTCTAAACGTGCCGTAACAAAGCAGTATTTATCAGGATTTATAAGCACTTTTATTGCCTCGAAAACGGATATGTTTCCAGAATCAATCAAATCGATAAGGTTTATGGGATTGGATTCATCAAAGAGATAATCCATTTCTGATACCGTAACATTTGATACAGAAAAATCAGGTTTTATTGTTTTTCTCAGATTAAAGCTGAAGAAAATAAAGTTGAAATTAACAGCGATTACCAAAGCAATCAGAAAAATAACCAACCTTTTTATCAATTTTACTGTTTTTGTATCTGCTTTATTTTTCATTTCCTCACCTGAATCCATCAATCTGCACGGACAAGAGCCGTCGCAACTGAGCCGTCTTTATATGTAATCTCAACGATCTTTGCATCGTTCGGGCAATAACCGAAAACAACTGCGTTGTCAACCAACTCTTTGATCTGATTTCTGTCAGTGATTTCGTTGTTGATGTTTTTAAACAGATAATTGTTATGCTTGTAAATTCTGTCTGCTTTCAACCACATATCCATCTGCTGACTTGTCCAGAAACCGCCGTAGAAAATCGGGAAAAGCTCGGAGTTGTCATAGTTTCCGTCACAAAGCTCGCTCATTGTTGCGACCTTAACAGACTTGATATCCTGTACATTAAGTTTTCTTTGGAAGTGCTTCATAAGATCGTGCTCTTCGAGATACTCAATTGTATTTTTCATATCCTTTGTGATAACAACACTCTTTATATCACCGGAGTTTACATTCCACGATGTTGTGCAGAATGATCCGTCGGGACTTGTGTTATCGGGATCTTCATAAACAATTTTGTCTTCAACAACAATATTGTTATCATCGTCCCATGCCACATATGACGAGTCACTCAGACCGAAAGAGAGAATGCCGATTTCGTCCGTTGCGGAATGGTTGAAATATCTGTTTGTGCTTATGTTCTTAAGATCAGTTATAATCGCATCGTAAAAATCCTTTTCAATATAACCTAGTTTATAACCTGAACTCATATCAGTCGGGAAAAGGTAGCACGGATTCTGCGCGAGACGCTCTATTGAACCGTTATGATAAGTGAAGTTCTCAATAATCTGCTCTTGGATCTCAGTGTCGATATACTCTCCGTCATCCGTGATTTCAAGATATCCATCTTCGATCTTTTCGATAACGTAATCCTGTAAATAGTCAAACGCTATACCGCTGTTCAGATATTTGAAGAAAATATTCTTGAACGTATCACTGTCGTTGAGCGCAAGGAGCTTAAGTGTTGTGCCCTCTGTCGACTCCGTGTAATAACGTGTGATTTTTTTACCGTTCTTTAATGTATAGGCGATTGTCACTTTGGATGCACACGAATGTGCACCGTTGTTTTTGATTTTACCGTCACGAATGAAACTCTCGTGTATCTTGATAACCTTTTCGATGTCGGTGTAGTCTGAATAAGTGATTGTCGGTAGTCCCTGATCGGATTCGTATGTCGAACCGTCAATATCGGGGAAGACTTCGTAGTATCCTCTGAAAACGGGGAGCTTGAGTGCATATTGTGAATCTCCTGCAAAGCACTCGTCAAGGAATTTGTAGTAAGGCGACGTTAAGCTTACACTCTTGATTTCTGACACCTCGGGAATCTTTGACGAATAGCTGAAAAGTCCCATACCGAATATCATAAATATCACTGCGAATCCGATGGTGTATACGGGAACACGGTTGAATGCCGCTTTGATTTCCTTTTTGCGTTTGTAACCGAAAATCAGCTTGAATACAACGTATGTCAATACAAACGAACCGCAGCAGATGAGGTATGTCAATGCACTTGCATCACCGTGATTGCCGTTGAACATATAAAGACCTAACATATATGCGGCATAAAAACCAACGGCAGCACCTGCAATTTCGTTCATTCCCTTTGCGCGTCCCCATGTTCCGCAGATTTCGTTACGGCGTTTTCTGAAGCCGAGGCAGCCGAGCAGGATAATTGCAACAGAATAAACGATTGCCATGATTATACCTGACCAGTTTGCAATAGAGGGCAGGGAAGCTGCATTGTTATAAAAATAAGTCTGCATAAATTCATATTCTATATTTTTGAAAGCTTCAAACGGATTAGCCCAGTTCCATACAGTGGTGTAATTTTCACTATTCGGCACAACATAAGCGCCGTGAGTGAACTGCCAGAATGTATGTACAAGGAAAGCTTTGAGTGCCATCGGAAAAAGAGCAATTATACCTGTAAAGAGAGTACCTTCAATAACGTTGCCTGTATTTACCATAACTGCTGAGCTCAGTACAAATGACAGTATATAAATTGCAAAGTACTGAAGCATTGTGAATGCAGCCATAGCAAAAAATCGGTTATCAACAATATAGTTACCTGCAACATTGCTGATAGTTTCTGCAATACCTGCCAACAGGAAGGTGATACCCATCGGCACAATACCGCCGAGGATTTTTGAAAAGTAAATATCACTCTTTCTCATACCGAGAGAAAGCACAACATTACTCTGTTTTTTACTCCAAGCAAAGTTGAAACTGAGTATAGCGTTGAGCAGACCGGCACCGATAAAGGCAAGGTTAGCCATGTCTTCAATACCGTTCCAACGCAATTCGTTAAAGAAGTGCGCCGTTTTACGGAATGAATCAGGTTCGTACATATCGAACTCGAAAACCGTTAAAAACATAAAACATAAGAATGCAAGTATCGCCATAACAGATGTCTGTTTCATCGTCTGGCAGAACATAGCACGGAACTGTTTGTGTGTTGAATTACTGAACTTCATCAGTTTTTCCTCCTTTTTATCTTATTAAGAAAAGAGTTTTTCAAAGTCATAATCCGTGTTTTCCATTTCCTCAAGGAAGATTTCTTCGAGAGACAACGGGAAACGCTCAACAAGAACAGGATTTGTTGCGGCAATGATTCTTTCTGCTTCGTCAATATTTTTCGAAACCGTGAAAGATACAATTTTACCGTCTGCCTTGTAGTTCTTATACTCGATACCTTTAAATATGTTGCTGTTAATATTTTCTGTATAAGCAAGTCTGAATTTGCAACGGCTGCCGTTCATATCATCAACAGCACAGTTTATTGCGATGTTTTTACCGTTCATCAACGCAATGTGGTCACACATATCTGCAAGCTCGTGCAGATTGTGTGATGAAATAAGAATAGAACACTCTTTATCTGCCATATAGTCAAGCAGAAGCTTCTTGGTAAGATTTCTCTTGGCAGGGTCAAGTCCGTCAAACGACTCGTCAAGAAGAATTGCCTTCGGCAGGGTAGAGAGTCCGAGCACCATTTCTGCCTGTCTCTGCATGCCCTTGGAAAATCCCATAATCTTTTTGTTTACATCAAGTCCGAAAAGCTCTGCAAGGTTGTGGAATGTCTCCATACAGAAGTTCGGGTAGAAACCTTTATAGTACTTAGCCATACTTTTCATTGAAGAAGAAAGTCCGAAATAAAGATCGTCAGGAACGTAGAAAAGCTCCTGCTTCTTTTCGGGATGCTTGAAAAGGTCGATGCCGTCCATCTCGACCGTACCGCGGTCAGGCATATAGATACCTGCGATTGTTTTCAGAAGTGTGGTTTTACCTGCACCGTTATAACCTACAAGACCGTAGATAGAAGAATTACCTATCTCGAGTGAAAGGTTGTCAATGGCGGTAAAATCGTCAAAAGTCTTTGTTATATCAGAAACCTTAATCATAATCAATCATCCTCCGAATATATACTGTCAATTAACGAAATCAGGTCAGCTTTGCTGACACCTTTTGATTTTATGGAACGAATGTCTTGCTCGATTTCTTTAAGTGCTTTTTCAGCAATCGCAGTGTTATCAATTGCATCAGATGAAACAAAACAACCTCTGCCGACTAAAGAATATATAACTCCCTCTGCCTCAAGATCTGCGAAAGCTCTCTTTACCGTATTGACATTGATTCCCGTTTGCTGAGAAACCGACCTGATTGACGGAAGCTGCTCGTCAGGCTTGTAAACCCCCATACGGATAAACAGCAGAATCTGATTTTTGATCTGCTCATAAATCGGTATGCGGCTTCTTGTGTCGATTTCAAACATCAAATCACCAACCTTCATGTTTATTGTGGTATCCGCATGCACAAGTGTGATACCTGTGCTATCACACTTGCATAGTAACATATCACACTTGTTTTGTCAAACGATTTTTATAAAAATCCCCCTTAAATTACATTTCTAAGCTTTTAGTACCGAAACAGATATACATATATAAGAAACTGCTCAAAAAAGTCAGAATTACACGAAACACACGGAGCCGTTGAACGCAAATAAAAAAGTTTAAAAATTTTTGTAAAAAAGTGTTGACAAAGGGGGATGTGTTTGATATAATGTCAAAGCTGCCTCGAGGGAATACTCTTGAGAAGCGGTTAGCACCTTGAAAATTAAACAACGATGAAAACAAAAACCCTGAAAAGATTTCTAGAGTTTTGCGAAAAGCAAAACGTACTTTACAGAAATTTCGGTAAACGAAATAGTTTTTAAAAAATCGTCAGCAAATGACGAAATGAGCGATTAAGCTCTAAGAATGGTTTAAAGCCGTAAGGGTGTTTAGATATAATGTTTAGAGTGTTTGATCCTGGCTCAGGACGAACGCTGGCGGCGTGCTTAACACATGCAAGTCGAACGATGAAATTCTGACGGAGGCTTCGGCCAACTGAAGGATGGATTAGTGGCGGACGGGTGAGTAACGCGTGAGTAACCTGCCTTTC
>JAZROM010000026.1:0-3056 GCA_045648745.1 Acutalibacteraceae bacterium
AAGGCTCTGGGACGCAATTAACGACCCGATGTGGGGGCTTATTGTTGACGCAAGAAAATCAACTCCCGAAGGCAAGTTCAGACCGTATCTTAAGTGGCTTTCCATTCCGCTTTGCGTTTCAATGGCTGTCTGCTTCCTCGGAATCAACAAGTTTGTAAACAGTTATATTGTTATTCTCATCTTTGCATACGTTACATACACATGCTTCGGTATGCTTTACACAGGTGTAAACATTCCTTACGGTTCACTTGCATCTGTTATCACGGATGACCCGAAAGGCAGAACACTTCTTTCTACATTCCGTTCAATCGGCGGTGGCGTCGGCGGTGCAGTTGTTACACTCCTCGGGCAGATGGTTGTATACAACAAGTTCACTGACCCGAAAACAAACGAAGTTGTTTCAGTTTTCAGTGGTGAAAAGGCATTTGTTTTTGCAGTTATACTCGCAACACTCGCAATTATCTCTTACCTTGCTTGTTACAAAACAACAAAGGAACGCGTTAAGGTTCCCGTTGAAAAGAAAAAAATCAACCTTAAGCGTACATACGGTCCTCTCTTCAAGAGTCTTCCGTTCATCACTGTCACACTTTCAGGTGTGCTTATCAGCGGTCTTCTCCAGTACGGTTCATTCAGCCAGTATCTTTTCAAAAACTACTTCGGTAATTCCGACCTTTCAATCATAAACACTCTCTGCACATATGCACCGATGGCAATTATGATTCCGATTATGCCGAAGCTCGTTGAAAAATTCGGTAAAAAAGAAATCTGTGTGTTCGGTCTCATCCTTTCTTCACTTGCAAGTATTTTCAATGCAGTGTTCCTTCCGAATGTTACAACATATTTCATAATGCAGGCAATCACAGGCTTCGGTTACTCATTTATGAGTATCACTAACTGGGCTATTGTTATGGACGTTATCGACTATAACGAATACAAAACAGGCGAACACAGTGAAAGTGCAATTTACGCTGTTTACACATTCTCAAGAAAGCTCGGTCAGACAATTGCCGATTCAGGCGGAATGCAGCTTCTTAAGAAGACAGGTTACACCGATAAGGTCAGAAATACTATCACAACAGCAGCAGGCAGCTTTGGTCACAACATCTACAAAATGTGCACAGTTGTTCCTGCAATCGTTTACACTCTTATTCTCATCCTCACAATCATCTATCCCCTCTCCAAAAAGAGACTTGAGCCGATTCAGGCTGAGCTTATGAAGAGACGCGCAGAGGTTGACGAAAAATTAAAAGAGTTTGAAAACGTATAAAAAAGTTAAGTCGGATAAGCTTTAAGGTCTTATCCGACTTTTTTTATTTTGTTTTGAACACCATCGGCAGCTGAGTCGTCATAAGGAATTTTTCAACCACATTCAGAATTGCGGGTTTTAAGAATCCGCTCTTCTTTATAAATTCCTGACCTGCTGCATTTTTCTTGATAAACTTCACAAAGCAAGGATTACTTGTGAACTTAAGACTGACCTGATTGACATCAAAATCAAATTCAATATACTGCGTTGCGAGTGTATTTATCGGTCTGACCACAGCCGTAAATCTGTCGTCTTTTATGTAAGCATACGACCATATTTTATAGGGATAGCCTTTGATTGTACATTCGGACATTCTCGGAGTGCCGTCAAGACCGCAATTGATTATCACTTCGTCCTCTTCCTCTTTCCATCTGATAACAAGAACATTATCAGCATAGTCAAAAGAAACAGCATTGAGGTTTGTCTTTGGTCTTTTAGCGAAGCTTGATGTAAGCGAACGCGGAATCAGACTTGCAGGAAAAAGCAGATTTGCAAGTTTGTCTGACATCGGAGTGAGGTAAAATGTTTTGCCCGTCGGGATTTTCGGCACTCGGGTACAGGCAACAGGCTTTTCACCTTTTGATTCCAGATATTCTTCAAGCTCACTGTCATATTTGATATCGCATTCTTCCTCAAACGCTTTCGGAAGAATCGTCTCAAACGCTGTTGTAAAATCACCGTCATTGACACAGGCATTAAAGCTTGCAATAACCGCCTTTTGCTTTGTAAGGTAAGTTACACGCTGACCAAACATACCGTCCATACTGTAGTTACCATCAGAAATCCAGAAAAGATATCCGTAGCCGTGATCCTTGCCATTTTCGTGTGTGACCTGCAACTTTGTTGCTTCCTTTGTCCACCATTCAGGAATAACCTGTCTGCCTTCCCATTTTCCACTGTCAGCATAGCACTGACATATCTTTGCAAGGTCGCGGAGTTTGAGATAGCAGCCCGTACCGCCGATATTTTCACCGACTGAGTTTGTCTCCCAGAAAGGCTTATCAATTTCCAACGGCTCAAACAAACGCGTTGTAAGATAGTCAACAAGACTCATTCCGGCACACTTCTGCACGGCAGCAGCCACAATGTGTGCATCGTTGTTACTGTATAAAAATCCGCGATCGTTTTTTCTGAAAGGCGCAGCCATAAACATTTCGACATAGTTGCCTGTCATATCCTGAGTAAAGCTGAACTCTTTGTTACTTTGCATAGTAAGTACGGAACGCAGAGTCACATTTTCCCATTCATCACTTTCACAGGCAGTATATTCGGGGAAAATGTCGATGATTTTAGTATCAAGTGAAAGAAGCCCCTCATCAATCGCAAAACCCGTCGCAGTGGATACGATTGACTTTGTAACGGAAAAAAGTGTGTGCGGCATATCTGCAGAATACGGATAAACATAGTTTTCAAACAGTACCTCACCGTCACGCATCATAATCAGTGCGTGATTTTCGATATTATGCTTGTCGAGCTCTTTGTAAAACTCTAAAATTCGTTTTGATGAAAGTTTTGTTTTTGTCTGCATACTGCCGCCTCCATAACTTCTGTTGTGTTTATTATAGCATTTTACAAGGATTTAGCAAGAGTAAAATATAAAGCAAAAAGGATGGCATAAAGCCATCCTTTTTAAATTAACTTTTTACTTTTACCCGAGGGCAACCATGCTGAAAACAAGTGCAAAGAGAGCAACTGTTTCGCAAAGACCGACAACTGTGATGTACTGTGAGAAGCCTTTGCCTGTTTCTGC
>JAZROM010000027.1:0-3016 GCA_045648745.1 Acutalibacteraceae bacterium
CTTGTAAAAATCTCAAATTCTGCATTGCCCGAAAAGGTAATCAAAGACAAGAAAACGGTTGTCGGTAAATTTGCAACAGCAGATATTTTCAAAGGTGATTTTGCAACCGAAGGCAAGGTAACTGATAATGCTAATACGGCGAATGATGTGTTGGCTTCGCTTAAAGGAGATAAGGTCGCAATGAGCATCACAATAAGCTCGTTTGCGGGTGGTTTATCCGGTAAGCTTGAAAATGGTGACATTGTAAGTATTTGTGTAACCGATAAGGATGACCATACAGAAATTCCTGCAGGTCTTAAATATGTGAAAGTAATAACAACAACCACATCAGGCGGTATTGATGAAAACGATGTTGTTGAGAATGAGGACGGCAGCTTTGAGCTTCCTACAACAATTACGGTTCTTGTGTCTGTTGAACAGGCAAAAATCCTTGCAAACTACGAGGAAAGTGCAGTAATGCACGTTGCTCTCGTTTACAGAGGTGACGATGCTACGGCAAATAAGTTCCTTAAAGCACAGGATGATTATTTCGCAAAAAAGAATGTAAGCGAGGCTGATAAGAATGGCTAAAATCATTGCTGTAATCGGTTCACCCGGTAGCGGTAAAACAACCGTTACCCTTAAAATCGCTCAGGAGCTCTACTGCGCCACTACAAGCGGAGCAGTAATCTATCTTTCACCATCTCTGAAAATCCCTGCTTTGGGTGTTTTATTCCCGAATTATACACCTGACAGTATATTTTCCCTCGGTAAGATGCTTGATAAGACAGATATTTATGAAGAGGATGTTCTTAACCACCTTGTAACGGTTAAGGCTATGAAAAACTTCGGTTGTCTTGGTTACAAGGCGGGAGAAAACAAATACTCATATCCTAACCTTACGGATGATAAGGTAAAAGCACTCTTTGATGTGCTTCATACAATGGCAGGTTATGTGTTTGTCGATTGTACAGATGAAGAAAACGACCTCATTTCACAGTATGCCTTGGGTATGGCTGATGAAGTGATTATGGTTATTTCACCTGACCTTAAAAGTATGGTGTATGTTTCATCAAATGAAAACAATCACACAGACAGAGTTATAAAGGTTCTTAATATCAATGAACACGAATTGTATTCTCCCATTGACGATGTAAGAACCAATGTCAAAAACATCTCTTTTATCTTGCCTTACAGTAAGCAGATAAGAGGTCAGCATCTTGACGGTCTGCTTTATGAAAGAGCAAAAGATAAGAAATATCGTACAGAGATTTCAAAGATTATAAACCGAATTATGTAAGAGAAAGGAAGAAATCACAATGAAAAAGATTTTTGGTATTCTTATGGCCGTTGCCGTTATTGCAACTGCAGGTACAGTAGTAGCTTGTGCCACATCTGAAACAGAACCCGTAATTCCTGATACAGGAACAACCGAAAAAGAGAAAACATCCCCTGAAGTAACAACAGCTGAGGAAGTGATTGATAATGCCGAAACTGCAACAACTGATGTGGAAACATCTGCCGATGCAGACGAAACAACAATGCCTGAATCTTCCGAAGGAGCTGAAACTACAGACAATACAGATAGCGAAATCACAGAGGAAGTTGAAAGTGCTACTGTTGAAGTTCTTGAGGACGGCGAAACCGTGGAAAATGATAGTGAAACGGTGAACGAAGAGGATCCCGAAATTCCGCAGACAGGTGATAAAAGAAAGTTTTTCCCTGCTATTGCTACTTTCATTGTTTCCGGAATCGCTCTTGCTTATTGTGTTGTAAGGGGTAAAAAGAACAAAAAATCAAAGTGAACGGAGATTAAGTAATGCAGAAAATCATTGATTTTGTGCCGCTGTTATCGATGATTCAGGAGCATATCTCCTCTCGTTATGCGGCGGCACTTTCTGATTCAAGTAAATTGCCACAGCTCCGAGCATATATTGAAAAATATCTCCGTGACAGTGGTTATGTTGTTGATGGCTTGACACAGACAGAGCTCGTCAACAAGCTTTATTCTGAAATGGCTGAATACTCCATTCTTACCAAGTATCTCGGCAGAGATAATATTGAAGAAATCAACATCAATGCTTGGAATGATATTGCAATAACTTACACATCAGGCAGAACTATAAAAGCAAAGGAGCATTTCTATTCTCCTTCACACGCTGTTGATATTGTAAAGCGTTTGCTTCATCATTCAGGTATGATAATCGATAACTCCACTCCCATGTCACAAGGTCACTTGCCTAATAATACCCGTATTACGGCACTTAAGGAACCTCTTGTTGACGATGAAGTGGGTGTAAGTGTTTCTATCCGTCTTTTGCATCCGTCAAGAATTAACAGAAAACAGATTATTTCTTCCGGTAATGCAACTGAAAAGATGATTGATTTCCTTTGTATGTGTATGCGTTACGGTGTTTCAATGGTTGTAGCAGGTGCTACATCATCCGGTAAAACAACACTGCTTAATGCACTACTCACAACAATTCCCGATGGTAAACGAGTATTCACTATTGAAACAGGTTCGAGAGAACTTTCCCTTGTCCGAAAAAAGAAAGGCAAGGTTGTAAACAATGTTGTCCATACTCTTTCCCGTCCTTCCGATAACCCTGCATTTGATATAACTCAGGAAGACCTTGTTGTAGCTTCACTCCGTTTTAATCCCGATATTGTTTGTGTCGGTGAGATGCGAGATGTTGAATGTTATTCAGCAGTTGAAGCAAGTCTTACAGGTCATACGGTTGTATCGACAGTTCACGCATTTGCTGCTGATTCAGCACATATGCGAATCGCACTTCTTTGTCAGAAGCGTTTCCCCATCGATTTCAAAACTTCTCTTATGCAGGCAGGTCAGGCTTTTCCCATTGTTGTTTACTCTCATAAGTTAGAGAACAACGAAAGAAAGATTATGGATATTTCCGAGTGTGAGATACTTCCCAACGGTGATAGAGTTTATCACACACTATTCAGATTTAATATCACCAAAAACGAAATTGTAAACGGCAAATATGTTACTGAAGGCTATTTTGAACAGCCTGAA